>JBATKL010000741.1:0-2092 GCA_049669385.1 Candidatus Electrothrix sp.
TGGTTCTTGGAGCCAGCAGAGGGATAGGGCGATCAATAGCCCGAAAACTGGCTTCCAAAGGAATGCGGCTCTTTCTTCCTTGGTTTGACTGGCCGGACTCCTGCCAGGAAATGGAAGCTGAGTTTACCGAAATGGATGCCGGGCATATCACTCTGGAGGTCGATCTGCGTAATTCGGTCGCTATAGGAGAAATGGTTGGTCGTCTGGAAGCCGAATTCGGTGTACTCCATGTGCTTGTTAATAATGTTGAGCGAGGCGGGATGCCGGTTGTGCATGGCAGCTACACTCGTTCTGTCAATGCGGAGCAGTGGCAGCTGGAAATGGAAACAACCCTGCATGCCAAATGGTTGGTTTTTAATCAATGCCTCTCCTTATTGCGTCAGGCTGAGCAGGCAGCTGTTGTGAATATCTCTTCTGTCGCAGCTATTACAGGGCGCTCCGGCCCGGCAGGATTGTTGTTTAATGATGGCTATGCAGCTGCAAACCGGGGAATTATGTCTTTGACTGAGACCTGGGCCAGGAAAGGCGCTCCAACTGTTCGGGTGAACGAATTAATGCTGGGCCTAGTAGAGCAACGGCACGGGCCAGGGACACGCGGTTGGGAACTGCTCAGCGAGGAAGAAAGGGAGCAGCTCCTGGAGCATACGCTCTTAGGGCGAACCGGCACGCCTGATGAAGTTGCTCGCGCGGTTCTTTTTCTCATCCGTGATGCGGATTTTATGACCGGAGCCTGTCTCAGAATGGATGGTGGTTTTGTGCTGGGCAGCGAGCGGGTGCCGGATATGCCGAAAGGGGTGCTATAGCCAAGATCAAACTCTCCCTTTACCCTCACCCCCACATCAGACCATACAGAGTTCAAGTGTATGTTTTATTTCTTTCCAGCCCGGCATGACAGTGTCCAAGAGCCTGTAGAATTCGGGGCTATGATGATGATATTGCAGATGACAGAGCTCATGCGTAACCACATAGTCAATGCACGCTTGCGGCGCTCTGATCAGGTCTGTATTGAGGGTAACTGTCCCCTTTCCTGAAAGACTGCCCCAGCGTTTGTGCATGCGCTTAATAGAGAGGCGGGGTGGCGTGGATGGTACGGCCAGCATGGGCTTATTCAGGCGGCCTATTTTCTGCCAGCAGCGATCCATACTCGCTGCAAAGTGCAGCTGGGCCTTTGCCAAATACCATTGATGCAGAAGTTTTCTGGCCGTTTTCGAAGTCGGCTCATTGCGGCAGGTGATATGAAAGAAGCCGCGAGATAATTTGACGGAGTTTTCTGGTCCTTTGACAATCTTTAAGCGATACTGCTTGCCAAGATACAAATGGGTCTCCCCGTTCACGTAACATCGAGCAGGCGTCTTTGGGGTAAACTGTTTAAAATAATTCAGCTGCTTGAGAATCCAGCGAGCCCTTTGTCGTATCTTCTTTTCGATGAGGGCGATGTCTGATTGAACCGGTGCTTTGACAACCACGGTATTGTCAGGATGCACGGCAATTTCCATGGTTTTTCTCTCACAATAGAGCAGGCTAAACGCAATGGTTTTTTGTCCATAAAGAACCGAGTGTCTGCTGTGCTGGTGTGTTGCCTTCACTGCCTTCATTATCTCTCACTCCGGTGCCTTGCGACTTGCAGCACCTTTTCAATGATGCCGTCCATCTGATCAAGGGACAGCTCAATGCCTCTTGCTGTTTTGAGTTCATCATAGAAATAATCGTCGATTTCGTTCATCGCTTGTTTTTGCGCATCCTCATCCTTCCAAAAATGCACTTTTTTGTGTTTTTCCAGAATGGTATAAACGGCAAGTGCCGTATCTGCGGTAGCGAACTCAAGGGTAGGAGCAGAGGCCGCCCCCTGGTGTTGTTTAAAGAAAGGCTTCAGCACCCCGAAATACGCCAGAGCATCCTCATTGCCAGCAAGCTGATCCGGTACATGGTCATGGACCTTGCCAACAACCTTGTCCCGGATCTCCAGGACGTTTTGCAGATAGTCCAGGTCTGATATCCTCTTTGCCCTGAACTGCTCAATCGCCTGCTGGATCAGCTTTGAAAATTTTTCGTAAAACGCAGGGTCTTCCTCCATTTTTTCGGTAATAACCTT
>JBATKL010000742.1:0-5317 GCA_049669385.1 Candidatus Electrothrix sp.
TATTGCCCGATTTGCAGGAGCCTTTTTCGGAACTGCTCTGGTCCTGGCAATTTATGTCCTGCTTGATCGGTTAATGAACCGGCGTTCAGCAGTCTTTGGCAGCTTCTGTGCCGCTTGTTTTCCCGGCATGAACTTACTGATCAAAACCGGTATAGGGGCCTTTGCCAATCAAATTGGCCTACTGCTTATTCCCTGTATTTTGTATTTATACAGCCTAGTTGCTGGGGAAAATAGAAAACAGCTCGGCTCGCCAATGCTTTTTATCATTGCTTGCCTTGGATTGGCGGCTTCTGTTCCGATGATGCTGCTCCATATTTTTATCATTTTTATTATGGAACGCCTTGTTGCTCTGGTGAGAACTCGCCAGCACTGGCTGCAACAAACTGTATTTCTTGTCTTGCTTTGTCTGCCCGCTGTCTTGCTGACTACCTTTCATTTCTGGCAATCAGGATCTGGGCAACGTTTCAACACTGCCCGAATTCTTATGCAATACGGTGGTGAAGAAAAGGTAACTCCTGCAAAAATTGTGGATAAGGTGCGGGAAGCAAGGAGGAAAACTCCGGTCGTCCAGAGCAGGTTTGTCGATACCATTATTGCCAGCCCCTATTTTCATCTAGTGGTGGATTTTTTCACCATAAAACGATTCGGTTTTGCCAACCTGTATATTGATCTGATGGGATGGTCGTTGTTGTCCCTTTTTCTCTCTTGCTTGGGATACGGTTTCTATCGTCAGCAAGGGGGGATGGTACTTCTCGGTATCTGGGGGGCACTGACCACTGTGCAGGCTTCGACCGGTTTTCTCCAGTTTTCTTCGTATCAACGGGAAGGGTGGAGTTTACTCATCGCGACCTGCTGTCTTTCAGGATTGCTTGCCGGGATACTGTACCAACGGATTCGTCAATATCGAGTAATGCAGGCGACTGTTTTTCTGAGCATGGTTGCAATGACCTGGTGGACGTTTCGTCATCCTCCCGGACATTCTGCCCTGCAAAGCAGTGCGGAAAGTTTGTTGATTGAGACGGTACGATCCGTGGGGGGAAATCAAGCTGTCCTTCAGCAGGAATGCAGCAGAAAGGAGAGCAGACCAGTTTGTGAACTGAGCGGGCTTTTTTCAGAAGAGCTGCCGCTGACCATCGTCACCCGGCATTTTGTTGGCTGGCATAATCAGGGTGAAATTGTCGCCAATGTTCTCCCGCTGGACAGCTCAGTTTCTGTACTCACGGTCGATAGTACCCAAGGTATTGCAGCGCCGTTTTCTCCAGACAGGCAATATCTGGTCCTGCTTGATCAAGAAAAAATGGTGCAGCCCCATGAGATTGTCTCTGCCTTTGCTATGGTTGCCCCGAGTCAGGTTGAGGCCGTTCTTCGGCAGCAAAAACAACTCTATCAGGCAAACGAAAGAATATTATCGTATCTTTCGCCGTTACCGAAAAACGAGTGGTTGGTCCAAAAAAAAGTATTGTCGAAAAATTTAACCGCCTATGCAGTAGTCCCGCAGCAGCAATGACAACAAATGCGTCTCCGGCATTGCTGCTGCACTACCAGAAATTATTAAACACCCTTTTTTCAGGAGGTGGACGATGGCAAACTCTCTTACCGGTTCAGTCGGTGAAAACGGCAAGAATCGATCCGACGATGTTCAAGCTGTTTATATTCTTTTCAATAAAATTTTATCTCCACCGTTGCCGGTTAGCGATCAGGTTACAGATGCGTTGATTCAGGCGATTCGAGATTTCCAGAAAGCTTTTCTTTCTCGTCCGGATGGCAGGATTGATGTCAACGGCAGAACCTGGCGGGAACTCACAGCGGCAGCAGAAAGGCCAGCAATAGAAGGAATGGAAGAAATCAGGAGTTCAGTGGGGCAGGGTGGCCGGAATTATCCGCAGGATGTGCGCATAATATATGCTCTGTTCAATAAAATCCTTTCAATTCCCTTGGCGGTGAGTGAGCAGGTCTCAGGTCAACTGATTCAGGCGATCAAGGATCTACAGAAGACCTTTATGTCTCGCCCTGACGGTAGAATTGATGTGGGCGGTAGAACGTGGCGAAGACTCACCATGCCAGCAGGAGGAACCGGTAAAACAGTGCTGCTTTCCTTTGACGACGGACCAGCTCCCACAGGCCCGTTGCACTCCATTCTTGACACCTTGGATCGCTACCGTATAAAAGCGGAATTTTACGTTTTAGGACAGGAGGTGGATAGCTCCCCAACAGCGGTGAAAGAAATCGAGGAGCGGGGACATAGGGTGCAAAATCATTCCTATACCCATCCAAACTTGGCCGGGTTGTCCAAAGCGACTGTGCGGAAAGAGCTGGAGAAAACTCAGGAAAGCATCAGAAAAGCTGCTGGAGTTATACCGACCAAGATTCGTCCGCCCTACGGTGCAGGCGGTTGGCCGCCTTATGATCGGGAGCTGCGAGAGGTGGCACAGGAGCTATCTCTGACTATTCAGAATTGGGATATTGATACCGAGGACTGGAAATCTCCCAAGGGGCTGGGGCCAAGTAAACGGGCCATGATTGAGCAACAATTTCAGCGAAGCCAAAGCAGAACTGAATTCAACGTGCTCATGCATGTACTGAAAGATACTGCTGAGGATCTGGGGGATTTTATCGAGCAGCTTAAGCAATGGGGGTTTTCCTTTGCCAAACCATAAGATGCGCAGGCTGTTCAGGCTGCAACCGCGTTTCCTGTTGTTTATCGTGTTCCTGTTATTGGTCGGCTGCAACACCCAGGCTCAGGAGCTGGAACCGGCGAGCCGCAGTTACCAGGCGCACCGGGATTATCCCAGCCTTGCGGTGATCTCCGTGCATCTGCGCAAGGGTATGGCGCGAAGTAAAGTGATTGATTTACTTGGTGAACCTGATTACTCGCCCCTTGCGGGTCAGTATTATTATTCTTCGGATCGCCGCGAGACTGTCCAACACGGGAAAAAAGAGATGCAGATACCGGTCGGTCTGATTATCGATTACCGGGATGAGCAGGGAAGGGTGACAAAAAGGCTGCAAACATTTCAGTTGGGCCGGATTGGTGAATGATTTTCATTGGTACAACACCTTGCGGTAAAACCCTGTGTTTGCCCTTTGAATCCCTGTATTCGCCCTTTCATGGCAACAAGGTATAAAAAAGAAAAGGAGGAGGAAAGATGCCGAATGTTATCAATGCTATCAGCGGTTCAGTAGGTGATTCGGGAGGACAAAATCGTCCTGAAGATGTGCGTACCGTGTATGCCTTGTTCAATAAAATGCTCAGCAACCCATTGGAAATCAGCGATCAGGTTTCCGAGGAGTTGATTGCGGCGATCAGGGATTTTCAGTCGAGTTTTCTGTCCCGGCCCGATGGCAGGATTGATGTGGGCGGCAGAACATGGAGAGAACTCCTTGCTGCGACGGAGGATTCCGGAACGGAGATTACCGGCTCTGTGGGGCAGGGCGGAGAGAATCGGGCTCGGGATGTGCGCATTGTTTATGCCCTGTTCAACAAAATACTTACCACGCCGCTGGCAATGAGTGATCAGGCATCCGCCGAGCTGATCCAAACGATCAAGAATTTTCAGCAGCCGTTTCTCTCCAGGCCTGACGGCAGGATTGATGTGGGCGGACGCACTTGGGGGAAACTTATAACAGCCACCGAGATGCCGGACACGGAAAACCCCGGCGGAGGAAGCGAGCCTGAAGAGCCTGGTGAACCGGGCGGGGAGATCAATGTCGGGGGGGCAGACGCTGCCTGGACAGCCCGCCATCAGTGGAATGACAGCTATGAAGCCGAGTTTTTGCGCTGGGTGGAGCAGCTTTTTGCCGACCCAAAAGGCTCATTGGCCGCCTGCCTGCGTAACCCGGAGGGCAACAGTCTCTATTCGGATGAAGACCGCAATAATAATCTCTTTAGTGATTGCGCCGACCTTCCTTATCTGTTGCGGGCCTATTTCAGCTCTAAGAAAAAACTACCTTTTTCCTTTAACGTAACCATTTCCGGCAGCCGCTACAGTAATAATAACCAACCCGGCAGCCGTCGTTCCTTTCTCAGTTATTCCAGCTTTTCCTCCTTAGCTAGGACGATTTCCAACAGTGTCCATAGCGGTTTTTTTCGTTTCTTCTGGACCACGGAAAAGACAGACACCTTTCTCTGTCATGTCAATCGAGAAAGCATTGTGCCGGGAACGGTTTATTATGATGCCAACGGCCATGTCCTGGTGGTTTCCCGGGTGGATGATGACGGCACGGTCTGGTTTGTCGATGCCCATCCGGATAACAGCCTGACTGAAAAGCGTTTTGGCTCCTATCTCTCCAGGGGTTCCTGTAAACAGGGGGGCGGTTTTCGACGCTGGCGTCATCAGGAAGTGAGCAGCAGCGGCAGCTTCACACTGACAACCAACTCGAATATTCCTTTTTTTGATACGGGAAAAAGTCAGTGTCAGGACAGCTATGAGGTTGATGGGCTTGAGCTGGATTATCATCAATGGGTGAAGCGGATGCTGGCTACCGGCAGCGGCAAGGTGGATCCGATCAAGGAAATTCAGCAGCAACTGACCGCCTTGGACCAGGCTTTGCAGGATCGGGTGAAATCTATTGCAGCGGCGGTATCCCATAATATCCATAAGAAAACTCATCCGTCGAGTCTGCCCTATAATATCTATGGGACAGAGGGGGATTGGGAAGCCTATTCAACACCGGGGCGAGATGCTCGGCTGCGGGCACAGGTACGGGAGATCTATACTCTGATTAAAGACAGTGTCAGCGCAGTTGCTCAGGGAGATCATCGGGATCATCCGTATGCCTTTGAGGGGACTGCCGCAGATTTGCTTCGTCAGTTTGGTAGTATTTGGCAGGAGAGCACCGACAGTATTCGGATAGGATATGGCGATTCATCCGGGAAGACGATCACCCTGACCCTGGGGGATATTATGGAGCGGCTGTTTCTGCTTTCTTTTGATCCCTATCACTGCCCTGAACTGCGTTGGGGGGATGTTGACACGGCATCCTGTCCGGACGGATCGTCCAAGAGATGGTGGTATGAGCAGGAGCAACGCCTGCGTAATGTTATTGATACGGATCACAGGGTGAACACGACCCTGGATTGGGGGCCGAGGAATATCCCGGATATTGATGTGGGGAACTTGTTGGGGCGGTTGCAGCGGGAATATAGCTGAAAGTAGGGGCGGTTCGTGAACCGTCCCTTACAGGGTGATGATGCACCTATTGAATAGGTTGACGAAAGAGGTCAGAAAAAAAAGGGGCGTTGTCCTCAACTGATGCTGCCGGTATTCGACGTATTGAGCGTTTTTTTACGGATTATTTGGGGGCGACAGGATCGTGG
>JBATKL010000743.1:0-3800 GCA_049669385.1 Candidatus Electrothrix sp.
TAGGAGCCACCCCGCGTTTGCCTGCGCCGATGGTGTAAACCTTAATCTTCATGGTCTCTGCGGCTTCAGCAGCGGTGAGAGGCGCGGCCTTGCCTGAGTTATTCACCCCGTCGGTGAGCAGGATCACGATTCGGGATTTGGCCTCCTGATCCCGCAGTCGGTTGACCCCGGCCACAATGGCAGAACCAATGGCTGTGCCGTCTTCGATCATCCCTGTTTCCAGAGAATCCAGGCGGAGCTGGAGCCAGTCATGGTCTAAGGTCAGGGGACAGACCATGTAGGGGCGGCCTGCAAAAGCCACCAGACCGATGCGGTCGTTAGGGCGTTCTTCAATGAATTTTTTAACCACCGCCTTGACCACGGTCAGGCGATCCACATTCCTGCCTTTGAGCTCGAAGTCCATAGCCTGCATGGAGCCGGAAACATCAACAGCCAGCAGGATGTCAATGCCTGAGGCCTCTACCTCGGTCTTGGTATTGCCCCATTGAGGCCGGGCCATAGCGATGATGAGCAGGCCGATAGCTGCCAGCCGCAACCAGGCCAGGAATTTACCGGGGCTGACCTTGCGGTCGCCGGAGATTGCTTTGGCAATGGAGATGGAGGAAAACACCAAGGCCGGTGCCGGTCCGCGCCGACCTCGCAGGAAGGCCAGAACCGGAAGGAGAAGCAGAAGCCAGAGCAGTTCAGGATGCACAAAACGAAGGCTGTCCATTATTTTTCTTTCGCCTCCATCTTGGTTGATTCAATAAAGGTACGTAGGTTCAATACCATGTCGGTCATGGTTTCCTGGCTTAGGCCCGCCTTGGCGAATTTCACTAGGTCGCAATGCTGGAGCCAAGTCTTCAAGTTTTCAGAATTTTCCCTTAAAGGTTCAGGCACGTTTTCCTGATCTTCAGCCAGTTCGTGGATAAATTCACGGGTGGTCTGTCTCCGGGCGAAGATGTGGAAACGCTGCTCAATATAACGGCGCAGGGTCTGATCGATCAGAGTGATAAAAGCGTTGATATTTTGTTCCTCAATCAGGGGACCAGCTCGGTCCAACTCGCGCAGGGCGGTCTCATGGGCCAGCACAGCCTTCTGTTGACGGGCTCGCTTTTTCCAAAAAGAGAAGAGCAGGCCGAGCAGCAGGAGTCCGGCCAGTATCGCTGCAATCCACCACAGGATTCGGTTGCTGTCTGGAATTAGGATTGGTTCCCGGATATCATAGAGTTGATTCTCCGTAAGAGCCGGTTCCTGCGCAGGGTCCAGCTGGCCCGCAGCTTGGTCCTGTGCCGAATTTTGCGCCTTTTGTGCAGGATCAGCAAGAGGCACCGTCACCTGATCGGCAGATACAGGGGCGGGGATCATTGTTACGAGAAGAAGGAGCAGGAATGCTGTAGGGGCGAACCCCCGTGTTCGCCGGGAACGTCCGGTGCAGAATATAAACGGGCAGGCACAGGGACCTGCCCCTACCGTTCTAAAATATAACCATTTCATCGGCCCATCCTCCTTTCCCGCGCCTTAAAAAATCCCATCAACGGCATGATATAAGGTTTATCTGTAGAAAGCTGGAGCAGATCAAGACCGGCGCTACGCACGGTATGGGCAAAACGCTCCGTTCGATCAAGGGCCAGGTTGGCATAGGCCTGTCGGGTTTGCGGATCAGCTGTGTTGAGCACCAATTGCTCGCCGGTTTCCGCGTCTTCCAGGGTGATATGACCGACATCAGGCAGCTCCTGCTCCCGTGGGTCGGTGACCGAGACTGTAATCAGATCGTGACGGCGTCCGGTGACCAGTAACTTGGGGCGGAGTGCGGCCAGTGAATCGTCATAATCGTCGGGTAGGCAAAAATCAGAGAGGAGAAAGGTCACGCATTTGCGTTTGGCCACCCGATTGACAAAATTCAGGGCCTCGGAGATATTCGTGCCTTTATTCTTGGGCTGAAAAAAGAGGATTTCCCGGATAACCCGGAGGATGTGCTTGCGTCCTTTATCCGGCGGGATAAAGAGCTCAACAAAGTCGGAAAACAGGATCAGGCCCACCTTGTCGTTATTGCGCACAGCGGAAAAGGCTAGGACCGAGCCCAGCTCGGCCATCATCTCCCGCTTGGACTGGTCCCCGGAGCCGAATCCACCTGAGCCGCTGATGTCGATCATCAGCATGATGGTCAGCTCCCGCTCTTCAGTGAATTTCTTGACATGGGGCACGCCGGTGCGGGCCGTGACATTCCAGTCAATGCTGCGGATCTCGTCGCCGGGTACGTATTCCCGGACCTCGTCGAAGTTCATACCCTGGCCTTTAAAGACCGAGTGGTAGCTCCCGGCCAGGGAGTTATCCACCATGCGCCGGGTCCGCACTTCAATGCGACGAACTTTCCTCAGGATTTCTTTGGTTATTGCTTTTTCCATGTATCTTGGCTGCTGCGCATACCCAGGGTGTTACCCTGGGCTAAGATATATACCCCCTTCGGGGGAAAGAGACGGCGAATGCTGTCTTTCGTTTCCTGGCCTCTGCCTTCCGTATTACGGCACCGGCACCGTATCCAGCAGGCGCTGGATAATATCCTCGCTGGTCACCCCTTCAGCTTCGGCCTCATAGCTGATCCGCAGGCGATGGCGCATTATATCCGGGGCGCAGTTTTTAATATCATCCGGGATCACATAGCCACGACCGTTGAGGTAAGCCAAGGCACGGGCAGCCGCCTTGAGGTTGATGGTGGCCCTGGGCGAGGCTCCGGTTTCGATATAATCTTTCAGTTCCGGGCTGATGCTTCCTGCATCACGGGTGGCAAAGACCAGATCCACGATGTACTCCTTGATTCGGTCATCCAGGTAAATGGTGTCCACCACCTTGCGGGCCGTCAGGATATCTTCCGGGGAAATAAGCGGCTGCACCTGCATCTTGGAGTCGGTATGCTCCACCATGTCCAGGATTCTTCGTTCCTGCTCGCGGGTGGGATAATCCACCTTCACCTTGAGCATAAAACGATCCACCTGGGCCTCGGGTAGGGGATAGGTCCCTTCCTGCTCAATGGGGTTCTGGGTCGCTAGGACCAGGAACAGCTCAGGCAGTGCAAAAGAGGTTTCACCGATGGTGACCTGCTTTTCCTGCATGGCCTCTAGGAGGGCAGACTGAACCTTGGACGGGGCCCGGTTGATTTCGTCCGCCAGAATGATGGAGGAGAAGATCGGCCCCTGTTTGACCTCAAAGGAGGTATTTTTCGGATTATAAATCTCCGTGCCCATGATGTCTGCTGGCAGCATATCCGGGGTGAACTGGATGCGGCGGAAATCCGTGGACACGGCAGTAGCCAAGGTTTTTACCGCCAGGGTCTTGGCCAGACCGGGCAGACCTTCCAGCAGAATATGACCACCGGAAAGCAAGCCGATGAGCAGGCGTTCCACCAGTCGTTCCTGCCCGATAATGTTTTTTTCCATTTCCCGTTTCAGCAGACCAACCCAGGCCGAACTGTTCTGGACAGCCTTGTTGATTTCCTGGACAGATTGTTCCGGGGCAACATCGGTTGTATTGTTTTGTTCCAGCGGAGGCTGGGGAATTGGTGAGGTCTCAATAGATGGGTTCATATCTTATCTCCTTTTTTGATCAGGTACTTTTGGGATCAGGATTTTTTGTAAAGCTCAGAGGCGATCACGGAATTTCTGTTTGCCACCATCTTGGGGGCAAGGTATTTTTAAAATTAATATAACGTAATGAGTGCGTACAAAAAGTCAAGATGGTATTGATTGTTCTGATTGAATAATCCTTGAGCCGGGATCATGTCCAGTATAATATCGCCTGGGATGCCTTGGGCAAAGTGAAAA
>JBATKL010000744.1:0-3234 GCA_049669385.1 Candidatus Electrothrix sp.
CTGAGGAAGAAGAACCGCTCCGGCAGTCGTAGCCACCAGATCATTGACCAACAGCACCTCATCCATGCCAAATTGTGCTGCCAAGGCCGAGCCGTCTATAACCCAGTCCAGATTGGTCATGCAAACCCTGTTCGCACGGACTGGGCCTGCGACACCGAAACAGGCCAGTATCGGTCGCTCTTGCTGTCCGGCAAGAAAGGAGCTTATGATATCTGCCAGCCCGGAGAACTCTTTATTACGAAAGGTTTTCTCTGTCAGCAAGCCGCTCTGCACACCGCCGTCGGTATCGGTATCGGTGTCGGTATCGGTAGCGCCAGTATCGTACAGGGCTAAGACCGTCTTGGTCGCCCCGATATCACCGGCAAGAAAAACAGATCGAATCAATCTCATTGGGCTGTGAACCTATTCCTCTTCCACGATGCGGCAGGCATCCTGCTCGCACACTTCTTCGCAGGTATGGCAACGATGACAAGCATCAGGGTTTACAGCCACAGCCTTCCCCTCTTTCAGTTCATAAACCTCTCCGGGGCATGCGTCCACACAGGCCCCGCAGCCGTTGCATTTTTTCTCGTCTATAATGATTGCAGACATCTTTCTTTTCCTCCAGATTCGACAGAAAAGGGCAGGGTACCGTAGGGGCGACCGGCGGTCGCCCTGTAAGATTTACGCCTCCTTAACAAGTCGTATATCCCATGCCTCGGAACGTCCTTCCCCGGCAGGATTTTCAACAACCCTGAATTCAAAGATACGGGTTGTATCCTGAAAATAATAATCGCCTTCCAGGGTGGATTTGGAGAGATGAAAGAAAACCGTGTCCGGCTTCAGTTTTTTGTTTTCCATGCGAAAAAAACGAAAAAAGCCAAAGCCTCTGTCAGCATTGAAATTGGCTACCGTTCCCCGTTGCCATTCTCCTTCGCCGCTGACATTTTCTTCCTGAATAGGCAGCAGGCCCGGAATAAGAAAGCCGGAAAGGTAGGAGTCCGCCTCCTCGCGCAGTTCTCGACTGACATTATGGAAACCGATCACATCCACCCGGCAGCCCATGTTCTGCATTGCCGTCACCAGACGAATGAAATCACCGTCCCCTGTGAGGAGGACAATTCTGTCCAAGTTACGGGCCTGCAAGAGGGCGTCAATGGCCAAATCCATATCTGCATTGGCCTTGGTGGTGACATTGCCGTCCTCGTCTTCATAGCGACGAACATATTTCTTAATGACTTTAAAGCCGCATTGGCGAAGAATGTCGTGGTAATAATAAACTTTTTGTCGGTATTCCGAATCTCTACTGGTTCTTTCTCGATCTTCAGCAAGATAGCAGTTGGCCCGCAGCATGACGGAAGGCTCAGTGTTGGCGAGATCGACCAAGACATCGTAGCGCATGCCGTACCCGCCACTCATTTTTATATTTTCAGCGTCTACGTAAATTCCTGTTTTTAACATAAAATAATATAGTGTAGGTGTTTTGCGCTGTTCTGTGTCGTGTATGCACGACAGGATAATGCAAAATGTGTATTACATCAAAAAAAAATATTCTTTCCTCTTCTATACCACACAACAGCTGTTCTGTTTTTGAAAAAGAGCCCCTCTCCCGACAAAATCAGAGAGAGGGGAAAAAATGTATTACTCCCACTCAATTGTGGAAGGCGGTTTCGAGGAAATATCGTAAACAACCCGGTTTACACCGCGAACCTCGTTGATGATACGAGTGGAGATCCGACCCAGAATCTCATAGGGCAGCTGGGACCAATCAGCGGTCATGGCATCACGGCTGTCCACCGAGCGGATGGCGATAACATGTTCGTAGGTCCGACCATCGCCCATAACGCCGACAGTCTGGATGGGCAGGAGCACTGCAAAGGACTGCCAAACCTTGCGGTACCACCCTGATTTTTTCATCTCCTCCAGCACGATGACATCAGCCTGGCGCACGATCTGCAAGCGTTCTTCGTCAACAGCGCCCATGATTCGGATACCTAAGCCCGGTCCTGGAAAGGGTTGACGAAAAATGGCCTCTTCAGGCAGGCCCAGCTCCAGGCCTAACTCGCGGACCTCATCTTTAAAAAGTTCTCTGAGCGGCTCAATGAGCTTCAACTGCATGCGCTCGGGCAAGCCACCCACATTATGATGGGATTTAATAGGGGCTTTACCTCGGAAGACAACAGACTCAATAACATCAGGATACAGAGTTCCCTGGGCCAGGTATTTTACATCGCCGATTTTGTTTGCTTCTTCCTCAAAAATCTCAATAAAACCGTAGCCGATGCGCTTTCGTTTTTCTTCTGGATCAGCAATGCCAGCAAGGCGATCAAGGAAGTATTTTTCCGCATCAATATTAATGACCTTAAGGTCTGTTTTTTCGCGGAAAAAACGGAGCACGCTTTCGCTCTCATTAATGCGCATCAGGCCATTATTGACATGAATACAGGTCAGCTGGCTGCCAATGGCCTTGTGGACCATCGCTGCAACCACGGTGGAATCAACCCCACCAGACAGGGCACAGAGGACTTGATCCCTGCCGACGTTTTCCCTGATCTCGGCAACTGTGGACTCGATAAAGGAGTGCATGGTCCAGCTTGCTTCGCAATCGCAGAGGCCGAAGATAAAGTTACGCAGCACATCGGTTCCGATAAGGGTATGGGCCACTTCTGGATGGAACTGGACAGCGACAAAGGGTTTATCCTCATGACGCAGGGCGGCAAAGGGCGAATGCTCGCTGCCTGCGGTGGCTGTAAAGCCGGGGGCAGCCTCTTCTACGCGATCACCATGACTCATCCACACCTGATGCTGTGCCGGAGCAGGCTCTAAACCGGCAAACAGGCCTGCTGTATAATGTACAGCTAACGAGGCTTTGCCGAATTCACGATTATCTGCCTTTTCCACCCGTCCGCCCAGTTGCTGCATCATAAGCTGGGCACCGTAGCAGATGCCGAGAACCGGTACGCCCAGCTCGAAAACACCGGCATCGGAGATAGGGGCATCCTCATCATACACAGAGGCCGGACCGCCGGAAAGAATAATACCGGAGGGCTGCATGGCCTTCAGCTCTTCAAGGGGCAGGGTGTAGGGATGTATTTCAGAGTAGACCTTTTGCTCACGAATACGGCGGGCAATAAGCTGGGTGGTCTGAGAACCGAAATCAAGAATAATTATTTTATTGTTCTGCATGGAAACGTTATTTTTCTCATGTACGTTTTTTGGGAGGGGGTAAGGGCACGGCACGCCGTGCCCCTACGT
>JBATKL010000745.1:0-4331 GCA_049669385.1 Candidatus Electrothrix sp.
CGAAGCCATTACTGCCATTATCGGAAGTGGCAATGATAGATTTATCTGGAACGAGATCACGAGCGACAACTTCAACATCTTCATCCTCTTCAGGGTCCTGATTAACGCCACCAGAAATAATTGTCCCTGGGTCCTGACCCGTCTCACCGTAATCGAATACATAATCGGGTTCCTCACCAAATGCAGGTACTCCAGCTGTAAACCAAGCATCACTGTCATAAATTCCAGCAGGAGTACCTAAGGCAACCGTAGCGGTATACGTAATAGTGCAGGTGCTGTTTCCAGCCACAATAATACCATTCCATTCTGGTTTCTGGCTCGTTCCGCCCTCGGTAAGACTCCCACCACAACCGGCATCTCCTGATACACTACTCGTATCGTAAGACAACCATGAAGGTAGGATGTCGCCTATGGTTACGTCTGTTATCGGTGTGGCATTTTCATTTTTTATAGCAATGGTAAAGCTGGCCTTATCACCTGCAGCTACCCTTGGGGTTGTCGTGTCCTTATCCAGAGACACCGGGGTCAAATAAACAAATGCACTATCTTCGGAACAAAATGTTGTCTCATGAGATCCATTATCGTCCAGATCGCGTTTCGCGCAGACTGTACTTTCATTTTCAACAGGACCGGGTGTTCCGCTACCAGGAGTTTGAGCTTGAAAGTCAATCAAAACGTAATCGTTAGGATCTAAATCACCAATATTAAATGGTGCAGCCTGGACATCCCAAGTCAACGCTGTTCTTCCTGAAATATTTGCTTGGCTGGGTTCTACAGCAGCTGTATCTGCAAAAGTCCAGATAGTTTTTACACCATCATTATTAAAGGTGATTTGAGTACTCTCTGCAACATACGTCCAGCTATCAGGAAGAAGATCAGTGATTGTTACATCGCTCACTGCCTGCCAAGCTGGAATGGCGAGAGAAAAACTTGCTACTCCTCCAAAATCAAGTGTGGGGGTAGCGGTGGTTTTTATAACCCCCATAGCTACATCCATCCAATCCATGGGCAAAGGAAGTACTGCGTAACCTAAGTCCATACCAGGGGAAGCACTCGCTCCTGTTACATCCTGTCCCCAAGCCACAGCTAATGGACCAGTAGCCCAAATATGCATTCCAGAGTTATCGTTACCATGACCGAAATCCGAAGCACGCACATTATAGGTTTGCAACCGGTTGAGAACAAAACCATCCCCACCATTATTATCAGCAACCCCATCACCATTGGTATCCACGTAAACAATGGTATTGTCATATTTGGGAGTAATCCAAGCAGGGGAAAAATTTTGCGTTGGTGTATAAGGAGGTTGACTCTCAGTATAATCACTACCGCCCGGTGCCCAACCTAAATAATATTCATTACGCAAAATATAGGCTGGAACAAGACTCATTCCCCAATCATAATCCCCTCCTTTTCCATCTGTATCATCGACTGGTGGCGTAGCATCATTGTCAAAAGTGGTATCACTGTCTATAGTTGCAAAAGCGGAGAATTTAGCTCCTCCATCGGATTTCAGATAAACAGCTGAGTTCGGCAAAAAATGGCCTAATGCATCAGAATACGATAACAAGGAATCTATCGGAACCGTAATGCTCTCCGTCCCATAAGTAGAAGTTTCTATCTTAACTGTAAGTTCAAAGGGGTTTCCATTATAGATATACAATTCATTGTTAACCCCCGCCCCCCCTTCTAGGCCATATACACCGCCGTCGTTCATGGGCAGGTAATACTCATTATCCCACAACGTACTGGGAGTCCCAGTAATCCCTCGTGATTCCGAAAGAAGACCATTATGAGAATCACCAAGCATATAATTAACCTGAACAGGTTTACTCCCTGTAATAATGGCCTTATAACCATCATTGGCCGTGCCAACTGCTGTACCGCCGGTTTCGCCCTGATTCACCTGACCAATTAATAACGACTCTCCTCGATTCAACGTTACAGCTGCTCCGCCAGGATTAGCCACTTGAGGTTCGCCGTCAGTTGAATCAAAGGTTACCAACTCAAACTTATTCCCGTTCTCATCTTCAGCCGAAACTAACGTACCGTCCTCAGTCGCCTGAATCACGCCGTAAATATGCCACAAATCATCATAAGGATGGGCAGAACTCCCTGTACGGGCAAAGGCTGTACCGGGTATTTCATATGTTGTTTGAAAAGGTTTTATCGGATAAAGCTCCCAGGAATTCGCTAAAACCGTACCAATACTTTCTGGCCACATGGTAACGGTCACACTCACTGGTCCTCCGGTGATATAGAGACGATCACCAAAATCATATATAGGATCACCATTACCATCCGTCATGTTACTACCACGGTCTTTAGCCGGAATTCCACCACTTTCAAAAATCTCTGGGGTACCACCATTAAGAACTGTACGCACTTCATCGGCAGTATTATAGGGATCACGGGGGTCAAAGTTGTATCCATTTTCCCAATGATCATAGAAAATTTTTGTATTATCGGTACTCGTAGTAACAGAGGCAATCATACGCAATCCCTGGCCAGTACCACTTCCCTCTACCAGATTATTATCATTATCAATTGATTCAAACATCTCCCAAATCAGAGATGCATGCCCAGGAATATAGAATTCAGAAGAGCCTCCCATCAGGCTACCTATAAAACCGAAGCCAAAATCATTATCGGTGTTCGTGCCACCGTTAACTTCAATACGGATGATATGCTCAGCAGCATCTAAATCCAAATTGGTGGAACTAAAGCTGTCGTAAGTATCCATACGACGCCCACCAAAGGCTGAACCTGCCACAGTGCCATATGTCCCCTCTGTACTACTATCTGAATCAGGGTCAATCATCGCTCCCAGTCCACCGTAGGTTTGTTCAAGGGTGGCACCCACGGTATCTACATCGGCCACCTCGGCAACGAGCCAGTAGGTATCGTTGGGCAGAGTTGCACGAGTATAGGTTAATATGTTATCGGGAAAAGCATAATCACCATTGGCATCAGTGACTGCGGTCGCATAATGAACATCGCTGTTATCTGGCAGGTTATTACCGTTTATATCTCGGTAAAGATATACATGCACACCCGGAATTCCGATATCATTGGTGTCATCAATAGTTCCGTTTCCTGCAACATCCTTTTTAACACGCCCAGAAATATCGCTTGTTCCGAGCACATAAGAATATGACAGGGCTTTTAATGGAGTAACATCAATACGACCAACAGCTGCCTCCAAATCCCAGTCACCGCCCAACTCGGCATGACCGGTCAAATCAACTGAAGCCACGACATCCGCTCCGGTCATCTCACTAAGATATTGAATGAAAGAGAATCCGATTTCACCGGCGGCCAATTCACAGCCGTACAAGAGAATATCGGCCTGTTTACTCAACGCAGTAGACCAAGTTCCTCTCAAAAGAGAACGAATGTCAGGACGAGCAAGGGTTGCATGGTCAATCTTTTGATTTCCGAGCAGTAAGGCTCCGGGTACGGCATGAGAAAAAATATGGAGTGCATCTATTTTAATCGAAACTGAGGCCAAGACCTGAGTAATTTTATGTAATCCATCCTCATCCCTGCTGATGGGGACAACCCGAAGATCTACACCATTTCTTGCATCATCCTGAAGATTCTGTGCCAGAACTGCTGAACCAGGTAACGCTGTATCATAAAAAAGATACTCAACTGTTGCCTGCGCCGCAGTCGGTAGCAAGGTCAAAATCAACGCCCCAGTTATCCAGCAAATACTTTTCAACATATATATAATGTCAAATAGCCCAAAAACCCTTTTCCATCTTTGCCCGTCCAAGCGGTTATTATCTTGTGCTGTCATGACTATATCCTCCACGGCTCCCTTATATTCAATACCAAGAAGCCAGTTGCTTTTTCACCTGTCACACTCATCTTTCCACCTGACAACGAAAAACAACTTTTTTCATCACTACTCACTAAGTCAAAAATTGCGCCATTATAAACACGATTTCCGTCAGGCACGTAGAAATCAAGATGTCCGCCCACACCGGTGGTCGTACCGTCCCTGGGCACCAGTTTGATGATCATACCAAGTTCATCGTTGACCTTGAGCAGAGGTTCAGGCGGTAACCAGGTAGCTCCAGACATCCTGTCGTCCAGCAGCTGGATGGTGTCTGGATCAAAGAACATATAGACAAATTTGGTCTGCAGGTTATGTGCTTCCCCGTAACGTGCCGTTCCAATGGTCATAAAAAGAACAAGTAATGAAGCAATAAATCGGTAGCGACGACTCGCACTGTTCCCTGACCGAGCTGTATATTTTTTCATAGCCCCCCACTCCCATCTGTATAGGCGAAACGAAAATTATTCAATTTTTTTACCTTCATTAC
>JBATKL010000746.1:0-2282 GCA_049669385.1 Candidatus Electrothrix sp.
ATGCGGGCCGGGGTAAGATCACCGCCCACAGCGAGTAAGCCGTCCGGCTCAGCAAGCTGCGTATCTGGAAAGATAATTTCGTCAGAAAGTCGGAAAACGGGCATAAAGGCTGTGATAACTCAGGTTAAAGGTGCCGGAGCTGCCCATTCAACAGCAAAAAATCCGCAATAGCTTATTTCTTTAGTCTCGGTATGCTTCCCTTCTGCACTCTGTCGCTCTTCAACAATCTGGATGGAAAGCAGTTGAGGACCGTCGATTCGTATCAAAAGATTTTTTACCCGTGCGTCCTCGCCTAGGGCCTCATTATAGGAAGAAAGTGCTTTGTGAAAGCTCAACGCTCCGCCCTGTCTTCTTCCCATAGGCATAGCGACCTGCTTGGTCTTAAACTCATTCTTCAAGGCAGCGAGTTCGTTTTCCGGGATACGAAAGCTGCCCGGAGGTGTTCCGGTTGCCAAGGGATAGCCCTCATTCCCCTCTCCATTCTGCACAGTGAAATTAGTTATCGTGACGCCAGCGTCATAGAGGGCTACACTGTGGGCTTGACGGTACTCGTTCATTGCTTATCATCCTTTTGGCGGACCTTGTTGTGTTCAACGTGTCAGTTTTTGAGCAATAAGACAGCTCAACTCTATCTTTTCAGCTGAACACAAAGCGGAGGAAAAGTCAATATCTGGTCCTGCCTATCAGCTCCGGGAAAAAACAATGATTGCCTCATCCGAGGCAACAGTATTTCCCAAAGAGCATGTCAAGTAGCGGGTTAGTTTTTCTTGATTTTTTCAGGGTGGATGGTAATGTTGTTTTATTATAAAAAAATGAGACAAGGACCACTGTCGAAAAATACCCTATGGAAAACTTTATAATCACCATAACCTTTCTCCTCATCGGCATGCTTATAAAACGCCTGCCGAACTTCCCCGACGAGACAGGAAATGCCCTTAATCTCTTTGTCATCTATATATCCCTCCCTGCCCTGGTTCTACTCAAAATCCCGGAGCTGACTTTTTCCCAGGACCTCCTGGTTCCTGCGATTATGCCGTGGGGCATGCTCCTGTTCTCCAGCGCCTTGATTCTTATTTTATCCAAGCTCTTCCACTGGGATCGGCCAACGACCGGCTGCCTTTTGCTGATCATCCCCTTGGGCAACACCTCCTTCCTGGGCATCCCTATGGTCAAAGCGTTTTTCGGCGAAGAGGCCATCTCCTATGCTCTGATCTATGATCAATTGGGCTCCTTTCTGGCCTTGGCAACCTATGGCTCCCTTATCCTTGCCCTGTATGGAACAAGCGGAAGCAAACCAAGCTTACGCAGCGCAATACAAAAGATTGCGACCTTCCCGCCCTTTATTGCCTTGATTATCGCTTTTCTTTTGAAGTCCTTCACCTATCCTGATACGGTGACCAATTTGCTGAAAATGATGGCCGCCACCTTGGTTCCCCTGGTTATGGTGGCAGTGGGTTTTCAACTCACCCTCAAGCTGAATAAACAAGTCATGTCTCAGCTGAGTATAGGGCTTGCGATAAAGTTGATCATCGCGCCCTTGGCAGCGTTGTTGATCTGTAAGGTATCTGGCTTAAAAGGTGAGGCGGTTCAGGTGTCAATCTTCGAGGCAGGGATGCCGCCTATGGTGTCAGCGGGAGCCTTAGCTATCCTCGCCAACCTGTCGCCCGCCCTCACTGCTGCTTTGGTCGGCATAGGGATTATTCTCAGCTTTGCGACTTTGCCGGTGCTTTATCAGCTGCTGATGTAAAAACAACGATCACCTTCCGCTGGATACAAATAACCGACATATAATCATTGCAAAAAAGGAAAAATATGCGCTGTGAATGGGAAGCAATATTTCAAATTTCTCCGGGTGTAAGCGAGCCGGAAACTATAGGTGAGTATCATTTCTTTCTTGATGAAAAAAATCGAACCTGCGTGACTGTACAGTTTACGACCGAATCGTACACAGAAAAGCACCCTGACAGATCGAATGATTCAGAATATGCAGATGACACAATATGCAATCAACATATCGAAAAAATTAAAAGCTTACTCCTCATAAGGATGACTTATCAGGAGGAATTTCGACCGATAAAAATCTCAACTTTGCAAAACCAGTGGTTGAACCGTGAGGAGGTAAAAAAAACGGGAGCAAAAGTGACAAGACCTTATGAACAAGTTTTCGGCTTCTCAATTTCATCAATAAACAAAGGCGATAGTTTAAGGGAAGCATTAAATTTTTATAATCAACGAACACATCTTGAAATAAAAAACGATGCCGTATTAAAAATTGCAAGTTG
>JBATKL010000747.1:0-6966 GCA_049669385.1 Candidatus Electrothrix sp.
GTAATTGGGTAAGCAAAAGAAAGCGTGAGCGAGAAATAAATGACAGCATCAGGAGGTATAAACAGCATAATAATTGGGGATCTGACAGTGGAGGATTATAGCCCGGTAGGTTGGGGTGAGGCACGAACCCCAACAACTGGCGCACCGAAAACGTTGGGGTTCGCTCCGCTCACCCGCAACCTACCTGCTTTTCACCTGATGTTGATGGCGTTTTGCCCGCCGTTCGGCATGGTGGGCAATGTGTTTGCTCGGGCATAACCTGTCGATCAACTCGCTGCAATGGATGTTGCTCTTGTTTCGCCGGGTGGAGAAAAGGAAAACGGGATGATCTCGGACTTGTCCCTCTGGGACGCTGTGTGTCTTTTTGATGCACCCTTGATAAATATAGCTTTTAGGGTATATAATATATCGCATGACTTGGAGCGTAGAATACACAGATGCATTCGGGACTTGGTGGCAAAGCCTGTCCGAGGATGAGCAGGTTGAGCTGGATGCGAGCGTTCAGTTGCTGGAAGAATTCGGTCCCAGCCTCGGTCGTCCGCATTGCGATACGCTTCAAGGTACAAAGCATATCAATATGAAGGAACTACGTACCCAATGTCAGGGGCGACCTCTGAGAACCTTTTTTGCCTTTGATCCTCGCCGGACAGCGATTCTGTTGATAGGCGGCGACAAGACAGGTGATAAGAGATTTTACGAACGCATGATTCCTCTGGCCGAACGGCTGTATAATAACTACTTGGAAGAACTCCGCAGGGAGGGATTACTCTGATGGCACACACATCGATTCAAAAATTACGCAAAGGCATGACACCGGATGCCCGCAGGCGTGCGACACTCAAGGCTCGTGAAATGATGGCTGAAATGCTGATCAGTGAAATCCGCAGAGAAGCCGGCTTTACACAGGAGCAGGTGGCCGAAGTTCTTGGTATCAGACAACCATCATTGTCGAAATTGGAATCGCAGGATGACATGCAGATCAGCATGTTGCGCAAGATTGTCAATGCGCTCGGCGGTGAACTGGAGATCATCGCCCACATGCCCGCAGGTGATATTCGCATCCGACAGTTTGCCGGATAGCCATGTAGGTCAGCTTGAGCCCTGTAGGGCGTTACAAAACGCCGAGGGGCTTGGTTGGAGCACGGATGTTGATGGCGTTTTGCCCGCCGCTCGGCATGGCGGGCAATGTGTTTGCATCACCTGTCGATCAACTCGCTGCAATTGATGTTGGCCCGCTTCGCGCCCGCGCCTCATTGCGCTTGCAACGCTATTCCCCTTGTTGTACAATTGTAGAAAAAGAACATATCAGAGGGGAATATGGATATTGTAGTTGATACTTGCGCATTGATCGCCGTTATTACAGATGAACCTGAACGAGCGAGGATTGTTGAATTAACCAGAGGAAACACACTTATCGGCCCAGGTTCCATTCCTTGGGAAATCGGAAATGCATTTTCAGCGATGTTTAAAAGAAAACGGCTGACCCTTAAAGAAGCCAAAAAAGGTCTTGGAATTTTTCAAGATGTCCCAATTCGTTATATTGAGCCTGATTTTGCAAATGCCGTTTCCATATCCAAGCAGGCCAATATGTATGCATACGATGCCTATTTTTTAGATTGTGCGTTGAGAATGAAAGCACCGCTGCTGACATTGGATGCAAAGTTAAAGAACACGGCACAGCAGCTTAACATATCAATACTGGAGGTATAAGATGGATATCTTCACCTATTCCGAAGCCCGGCAGAAGCTTTCCACTGTTCTTGATCGGGCACAAAATACGGGAAAAGTTCTCATCCGAAGGAAAGACGGACGGACGTATTCCTTGGTTCCTGAAAAAAACACCTCTTCTCCTCTGGATGTTTCCTCAATAAAAGCCCGTGTTTCAACAGAGGAGATTATTGATATTGTCCGTAGCGGACGGGAACGGGAAGATACTGCGGCATAAAGGTTCTTTTCGACCAGCCTTACATGGTGAGCAATGTGTTTGCTATTGTTCCGTATCCATCTTACAGGCTAAATACTTGCACTAGGTTCGAGAATCATTTTCATTTATTCCTCCTCCCTGTCGGGTGGCGGCTCTTTTTGTAAGGCTTCAGGATGCCAGTCCTGAAGCCTTTCTTTTTTTGTAAAAGTGTCCCCTTTTTACACATCCTTTTCGAGCGATTCTGAAATTTTCCTTGAACTCAACCCATAATCATGATAGAGCAATTTGCACTGAACAGGCGTTCCCTGTCAACGGCGTAGATAATATACAGAGAGAAATATATGAACCTGCTTGAACTTCTTCAAAAGAAAGAGAAGAAAATACTCGATATCTGGGTGGAAAGGACGCTGGATTCCTATATTTCATCAGACTTTTTTAAGCAGGCCAAGGATCCGTTTGCTAATCCTGTCGGAGCTAATATTCGGGCAGGGCTGACCACAATTTTTCAGCTGATCTTGGCAGAGGCTGAGCATCAGGACTTTGCCGAGCCCCTTGATCAGGTTATTCGTATTCGAGCGGTGCAGGAATTCACGCCTGCCCAGGCCGTGGCACCGATACTTGAGTTAAAATGGGTGGTCAAGCAGGTCTTGTCCGCAGATGAAAAGGGTCGTGCTTTGTTGTCCGAGCTTGCCCCCTTTGACCGTGACGTGGATAGGATTGCCTTAATGGCCTTTGATATGTATATGAACTGTCGGGACCAGCTGCATCAGGCCCGAATCCGCGAATTGAAAAGCGGCAGTTATATTTTAACAGACTCTTCCTGCGCCTCTGCGGCTATTCGGGAGAACTTGCAGGACATAGCCTCGCTGTCGAGAGAATAAGGGCGGGATTATATACTATTATACCGCACCGTGGTAAAGCGTCGGAAACCGGTACGGAACTGTACAGGATTGTACTGAATTGTACGGGGTCTTGGCGTTTAAGGATATAGTTTTTCATTTTTTTTAAACCTGAAGAGAAGGAGCGATCAATGAAGTACCTCTTCCCCTTGGTTGCCGTCATTGTTCTGGCGCGAATTGCATGGGTTGGGTCCACCATTCCCGGCATGCAATACGTGTTCGGCGTTGACGTGCCCTATGCAGCCCTGATTGTATTTATCGGAGGCTTCTGTTGGCGGGTCATTTACTGGGCAAAATCGCCGGTTCCATTCAAAATTCCAACGACCTGCGGGCAGGGGCATTCACTGCCCTGGATCAAGCGGGACAAACTGGAGGCCCCTATGAACACGGCTGAAGTTGTTGGCCGGATGTTCATGGAAATTGTTTTATTTCGTTCCCTGTGGCGGAACACCAAGGCCAGCGTTCAGCCCGGCCCGGTGCTGACCTACAAGTCAACACGATGGCTCTGGTTTTTCGGTATTCTTTTTCATTACAGCATGGTGTTGGTCCTGTTTCGTCATCTGCGCTTCTTTTTGGAGCCGGTGCCCTTTCTGGTCAGCGTAGTAGATGCACTGGACGGCTTGGCTTTTAACCCCACTCCGGAACTCTCGTTCTATGTTACAGATGCATTGATTCTTATCGGACTCGTGGCTCTTCTGCTTCGCCGTTTCATCCTTCGTCCGGTCCGTTACATTTCCCTTGCCAATGATTATTTTCCGCTCTTCCTGTTGATCGGCATCGCTGTGAGCGGTATTGCCATGCGCTATTATCTGCGCAGCGGGGTGGATATCGTTGCTATCAAGCATCTGGCAGTGGGGCTGGTCACCTTTCATCCTGAAATTACAACGAATATCGCACCGATATTCTACTCCCATCTGTTCCTGGTCTCTTGTTTGTTGGCCTATTTCCCCTTTTCCAAGCTGATGCATATGGGCGGAGTCTTCCTCAGCCCGACTCGGAATATGGCGAATGACAGCAGGATGAAACGTCATATCAATCCTTGGAATCCTGAGATTAAACCGCATTCTTATGCGGGTTATGAGGATGAATTCCGCGCGGATATGGTTGAGCAGGGAATCCCGGTTGACAAGGAACTGCCTGCAAAGGCTGACGACTGACGACTGACGACTAACTATAGATATAAGGATTGAACAATGGCAGTTGTAACGAAAGATACGTTGTCAAAGAATGTGGCTGAAGAGCCTTCGATGATGACCGGCTCTACCCCGCCGAAGGGCTGGATGGAGACGCCGGTACAATTCAAACCGGGAAACTATGCCTATCCCACCAAAGTAGATAAACTGGAATACCTGGACAGTCAGCAGGGCGTCAGTTTTCCTAACGCTCGTGTTTGGAATCCTGAGGACGAAGACTGGAAGTTACCAGCAAACTGGAAAGAGATTATCATCAACGGCCTGGCAGACCGCCTGGATCGTTTTCGCTCTCTGAAGATTTTCATGGATTGCTGTGTCCGCTGCGGAGCCTGTGCAGATAAATGCCATTTCTTCCTCGGTACCGGTGATCCCAAGAACATGCCGGTTCTGCGGGCTGAGTTGCTGCGTTCGGTGTACCGGAAGGAATTCACCTTGGCCGGTAAACTGCTTGGTAAGATGGCTGGTGGTCGTGAGATGACCGTTGGTGTGCTGAAAGAGTGGTTTATGTACGCCTATCAGTGTACGGAATGTCGCCGCTGCTCTGTTTTCTGCCCCTACGGTATTGATACGGCTGAGATCACCATGATGCTGCGTGAGCTCCTGCATCTGGTCGGTTGCGGTATTAACTGGGCAATGGAACCGGTGTCCAATTCCAACCGGACCGGTAACCATATGGGGCTGACCCCCCAGGCCTTTAAGGGAAATGTGGATTTTCTCTGCGAAGATGTTGAAAGTCTGACCGGGGTCAAAGTCAACCCGACTTTTAACCGCAAGGGTGCTGAAGTTCTGTTTATCACCCCGTCTGCGGATGTCTTTGCCGAGCCAGGTCTCTTTACCTGTATGGGCTATCTGCTCCTGTTCGAGGCCATCGGGCTAGATTACACCTGGTCCACCTATGCCTCTGAGGGCGGTAACTTCGGTCTCTTCACCTCTAACGAGATGATGAAGAAGCTGAACGGCAAGATGTATGCCGAAGCTGAGCGACTGGGCGTGAAGTGGATTCTCGGTGGCGAGTGCGGCCATATGTGGCGTGTTATCCATCAGTACATGGATACCATGAACGGTCCTGCTGACTTCCTTGAAGTGCCGAAATCACCGGCTACGGGTACAGTCTTTGAGAATGCGGCTTCCACCAAGATGGTTCATATCAGCGAGTTCACTGCCGACCTGATCAAACACGGCAAGATCAAACTGGACAAGAGCCGTAACGCCCATGTGAAGGCAACCTTCCATGATTCCTGTAACCCTGCTCGGGCTATGGGTATGCTAGAAGAGCCGCGTTATATCCTTGATAATGTGTTGGACAGTTGGCATGAGATGCCCGCAGAGACCATCCGCGAAAAGACCTTTTGCTGCGGTTCGGGTACAGCGTTGAACACGGATGAGATTATGGAGTTGCGGATGCGCTCTGGGCTGCCCCGTGCCAATGCGGTCAAGCATGTGTATGATCAGCATGCTATCAACACCTTGGCCTGCATTTGCGCAATCGACCGCGCTACCCTGAGCACCCTGATGAGCTACTGGGTACCGGAAGTGGAAGTGGCCGGTGTCAGTGAGCTGGTTGGTAATGCATTGGTTATCGAAGGCGAAAACAGACAGGAACTTACTGAGGGTCTGCGGACTCTGGTGTAACTGCCCGACATGAGAGCGGAGGATTTAATATGTACGACAGCGGTAAAATCATAACAGGGCTGGTCATCTTTGTCCTGCTGATCACCTTTCCCATTTGGTACGCCAATCTTATTGGCGATGTCGGTGCAGTACCACCGGCTACGGACAATGAGCTGTCCGAAGCGATGTTCCAAGGTCTCACCTTTCCGAATGGCGCAAAACATGCGTTGACTACTCCAGAGATGCGTAGCACGCATATGAATATGCTGCGGGACATCCATGCAGTCGCTATGGATGCTGGGTATACGCCGGAAAAAGATGGAAAGAAGGGAACTATGCAGTGCATGATGTGCCACGGAAGTAAAGAGACCTTCTGTGACAGTTGCCATGTGCATGCAGCGGTAAAGACAACGGACTGCTGGTCTTGTCATAACAAGCAGTAACAGTGGATTTGGTGTAGGGGCTCGGCGTGCCGTGTCCTTACCTGTCCGGCTGTATTCAAGCCTCCTGATCAGAAATGATCAGGAGGCTTTTTTTATTTTAAATTTTATGGTATAGTTTTCCTCTTGCTTTTGCATATCAAAAAAAGTGATCAAACTGATTTATCCTTATTATCCTTTAACCGCAAAAGTATCCCATGTCTGCCAAGACGGCCCCTTCTAAGCGTATCCTTATTCTTCAGTATTCCTTTAGTGCGCAGACAAGAAAGCTTGTTCGCTCAATGATGGAGGGGCTGGAGGAATACCCCGTTTCTCTGTTTCGAGAACGCTTGCGCCCTGTTGTTGACCAGCACTTTCCCATTGGCACCATCCCCAAGATCATGAAGAAGATGATCGTGACCATGTTTCGCCAGCGGATTCCGATTCAGTCCTTGTCGCCGCAATGCTTTGAGGACTATGACCTGGTTATCCTGGCTGGCCCGACCTGGTCGTATAATCCCAGTGGGCCTGTGATGTCGTTGCTGGATCGGGATGGGGAGCGGCTCTTCCGTGGACAGACGGTGCTGCCGGTGATCTCCTGTCGTGGTTTTTGGCGGATGCATTGGTGGGGGATCAGATCGCTGCTCAGGAAGCTTGGAGCTACAGTGCCCAACGGGATTATTTTCAATCATCCCACTAAGGAGCCTTGGTGTACCATGGGGGTTCTTTTAAAGCTGGCTGGTAAGATTCCAGAGCGGATGCCCATGATGCAGAAGCATTATAAGACGTACGGGCATACCCAGGCCCAGATGGCTGAGGCTCGTCGGTTTGGGGAGTTGATTGGCGGGGCTTTGGTGCAGGGGAATGGGTTGGAGGGGTTGGATTTTCGGACTAAGTTGGCTATTTTTGAGAGGTAGGGG
>JBATKL010000748.1:0-6863 GCA_049669385.1 Candidatus Electrothrix sp.
GAGGGCGATGTGACGGAAGGTAAAGGGGAGATTGGCGAGATGCTTTGCCTGCTCAAGGGCTCCGTCTTCGAGATCGTCGAGCCAGAGCTTGATAGGCTTGTTTTCGGTGCTGATAATCTTTTTCATAGAACGTGGTTGGTTGATTGCATTATGCTCAGGATGTTACCCTGAGCTGGTCTCATTGGGTTCTTCGGCACAGGTTGCGCCCGGCACGGACGGTTTTGCGCTTATTAGGTGGAGGTGGTGCGCTGTTGGGCCAGCCAATCCATCCTTCCTCACTATCCGGGTCAAGCACTACCGCTCATTTCGTAAGGAATTTCCAAAAAGGCCAATGCATCCAAGTGCCGGACCGCTGCCGCTGCCTCCTTGTACGCTGCTGCGCCTTCCGTCTCCTTGGTCTTCACCTCGGCAAAGATGGCTTGGGCCTTAGCTGTATCGCCCTTCTCCAAAGCCTGCAAGGCATCGTTGATGCTGGCAGCAGGCGCATCCGCCTTGGACAGAGCGGTGATGGCTTCAGTCAACGCCTTGATCTGCTCGTCCTTGGCCTCCAGTTGCCCTTGCAGCGGAGCAAGCAGCTTCTCGGCCACCCTTCCCGCATCAACCGGCTGCACCCTGCTGTCTATGTACTTTTGCTCCACGCTGCCAGCCCAAAGCCGAGCACTGTCACGCATAACCCGAGCTGAAAGCCGTAGTGCAGCATCAGCTTAATGATCTCGCTACTGTCTCCCGCTGAAACTTGGGTCAGCAAGCCGGAGTCAATGAGCTTGTCGTGGATGCCGAAGAACAGCATCAACACAAAGCCCACCAGCACCAGCGGGACAGCCAGATATTTGGCTATCTTCTCAAAGCCTGCAATGTTCATGATTCAGCTGAATGGCTCCTCAAATAAGGGGTAACTGTTTTTCATCCGTTCTTCAGCATATCCTGCCACTTGAAATCTTCCTTCAGAATTTGATTGGCGATCACTTCAACTATAAGAAATCTGACCAGCTCACGCGAGGTTGCTTCCTCCTCACGTATACGGTTGATAAACGACATAATCTGACTGAGCAATTTCTTATGTACATCCTTATGTAGGGGGGCTATTTCCGGGATCATTGCGTTCAGAAACTTCTCTTCATCCCTGAAGTGTCTCTGGATATCCCCCAAGAGTTTGAGTACGGTTGCATCGTAATCGACTTCCTGCTCATCATCTATGATCGCATCAATAATCTTGTTTGCTGCACGGAAGAGGGATTGATGCTGTTGGTCAATGAGTTTATTGCCACAGTTGAAGGATGGACGCCAGACAAGCGTTCCCAATACTTTGAATTCTCTATTCTCCTGCTCCTTTTCCGCCTCCACCAACGCTTTCTGTCGCCTGTAGCTGTATCGTTGACTCAGAACAACCGCACTCGTCATAATCAGCAGACCACCGCTGAATAGACCCATTCCGTTACGTAACCTGGCAATTGCGAACACACCGGAACTTATGTAAAAAAACGGCATTAACTGGTAAAACCATTCAGGTTTGTACCAGTCACGATAGGCATCAAGAATCTGGCGAATAATATTCATCACGTAACGTTCTCCGGTTGTCTGTTGACGGTAAGGAAGCTACTTTTTACTGCAAGATAACAGATCATTTTCCGAAAAATCAATGAAATATTCTTGAGGTAACGCCAATCCTCCTAGGAACCTTTAGCAATAGCAATCCCAGCAGTGCATTACCAAGCGGAATGTCGGCTATCGGGGGAGCAGAGACGATGGCCCTGTGCTCGTTCGGCGAGGGAGGAAGCTCGACAGCCTACCAAGAAGGCGCAAGACTGCCGGGGAAGAGAGGAAGGGGTGAAGGCGGCAGGACTGCCTGCGCTTATTGGGTGGCCGAGGTGTTGCGCTGTTGGGTCAGCCCTGCTGCCCAAGGCTTAACGGTATAGTGGAGCACTATTTTTCTCTTGACTATACAGGATTCGCTTGTGATAGTATCGAATTAATTGCAAGGTTACTATCAGTAAACCTGACGCGTACTGATGATTCGTTACGGTTGCAGGTGGTAATATAAATTTCTTTATTTCAAGAAAAGGAGGAAGATCGTGAGAACATCTGTTATTGGTATTGTCGCTGCTTGTGTATTGTTTGCTGCATCTGCATTTGCAAGTGAAGATATGGCAGGGCAATACGACTGTATGGGATGTCATTCAGTAGAAGCCAACAAATTGTTGCCCAAAAAACATGCTCCTTACTTCAAGGATATTGCGAAAAAATATAAAAAAAAATATAAAGACGACGGTGACAAAGCTTTAGCGTTACTTGAGCAATCAATCCTCCGTGGCAGTCATAACAAATGGGATCGTCCTGTAGATATGAAGGCGCGGTCGGAAAACGGAAAAACTATAGAGCAGGCTCATGCGAAAAAAATGGCTGAATGGATCATGAGTATGGCAGAGTAATGCTGCTCTCTGAGATGCCAATCAGCTGCAAATAAACATGAGGGCAGGAACGTCCTGCCCTCACAGTCTATAGACTTCCCCAAGCATAAAATGCGAACAACCCGAAAAGACTAAATATACCCCTCCGCCCGATACCAATCCCCGGTCCGTTTCAACCCCTCATCCAGATCAATCTTCGGATCATACCCGAGATCCCGTTTTGCTTTGCTGATATCAAAGGCCCGGTTCTGGCGGAACCAGTCCACCCGGCGCGGGAAGATAGGTGGCGTGATTTTAAAAGGCTTGCAGACCTTTTCACAGATATGGCCAGCAATGACCAGGGGCATAATGGGATAATGGGGCACATCAACCTCGACACCCAAGGCTGTGCCGGTCTTGCGAACCAGGGTTTCAATAGTGACATATTCCTCATCAGCAATCAGGTAGGCCTCTCCCACCCCTTTCCCCGGCTCCATAGCCAACATCAAAGCATCCACAAGATTGTCGATATACAAAGGATGGTAGAGGGTCTTGCCGGAACCGAACATAGGAAAGCTGCCCTTGCTGACCCGTTTAAAGATCATCTGGAAACGCTCAGGGTCACCGGGACCGTAGATAGCTGCCGGTCGGATGATGATGGTATCCATGCCGTGCTTACAGTAATCGTTGACAACGGGCTCAGCATCATACTTGGTCTGCTGGTAGTAATCACCGGGCTGAATAGGTGCATCTTCGGTTGCTGGCGGCTGATCCACATTTCCATGCACCCCGCAGGTGGAACAGTAAACAAACTTCTTTACCTTATGCGCTAAAGCGGACGCAAGCACGACCTCAGTGCCGCCCACATTCACCTCATCATAATAACTGTTCGGGACATCCAGCTCCCGGAAAGCCGCTGCAAGATGCTGGACAATGTCCACACCTTCCATGCACTTCTCGACAACCGCACGATCTGTGACCGTGCCTATAACCACCTTAGCACCCCACGAACGAATCTCATCGGTTTTTAACCCTTCCTGATAATCCAGACTGACGACCTCGTGTCCTTCATCAATCAACCGTTTGACCAAGGCCTTGCCGGTAAAGCCAGTCCCACCTGTTACAAGTACTTTCATTATTTTTACTTCCTTAAAAATTATGAGGCCGCTTTGCAGCGGAATGTTTAATGAGTAGGGAACCCTTCTTTTGGTACAGTCTCCATGACCACCCTGATCCTCACACCATTTAAAAACAACCGGCCTAATGCTGAAGAACACAAGACCAACGACATGAAATCTCTTTTATATCTTCTCTGCAACAGCCTTCACTGTCAGCGAACGAAGGAGATAGTTACCTGCCGTCTTACCAGGATCAAGACGAAGTAACCCACGAACGTCATGATGAGGCAAGCGAAGGAAAAACCGATTTCTTCCCTTATGTATTTTTTGCTCTACTACGTAGTTGGGTGCTATATCCCTGGTATTTTCTCCAATGGTAAAATACAGGGCAAATATCGAATCCTGTGGGCTATCCAGAACAACCTCAACCAAATAACGTTCAGTGGTTTCCGGCGGAGTGAACGGTATCACAAAAAACGGATCATCCCCCTGCGCATGGAGCGATAAGCCATCAGTATGGCGCTCCAAACTGACATCGTTATGCAAGGAGATTCTTTGTAAATCCAGTGAACCGTCTATCCGCATGCGTACTGTCTCGGACGTCGCATATTGTTGTTCAAGTACTTTGTTCGTCCATTCAGCTGGATTCGGGGCAAGTGCTCTACCGAGATTTCTAGCCACCCATATCTCAATAACGATATCAGGGCGTTCTTGAAGAATCAAGCTCTGAAGTTCATCCAACTTAGTAAACTGAGAATAAATAACTTTTTTGAAACGTTCATTAAAATATCGCTGGAGAGGTCTACCAAAGGAATCATGCACAATAAGAGCTGTCAGCTTTTTCTTTGAACAGCCGTTTTCAAAGGGTAGTTTCGAAGGAGGAATATTTGTTCCCCGCACATATTGCGAGGCCGGAGAGGGATGAATATTTCTCTTTTGAGCGCACGGATCAGCAATACGCACAACATCCACGTACTCACTCACCGTCTTTTCCTGATGCATAAGCCGAGACAGATCACCGGAAAATTGTACCTTTTCCCGAACAATCTCCTCATCAGTCATGTCCTCAATTCCTTCAGGAAACCAATCGGAACACCGCTTCATGATCTGATGAAAGGCCAACAACGCTCCGGCATTACTCCAATGGGTATCGGTCTTAAAGTAAAGTTGCTCTCTCTGTTTATTCCCTCGTAATACAGGGTAAAGATTTACAAACTCTTTAAAAAGCATCTCTCGCTCTAAAAAGGAGGTAAACTGCTCATAAAAAGTCGTTCCTCGGCCTCCTTGTATCCTGTCAGGAAGATATTCATCATAGATGAAATTTTATTAGGAATCGGAACAAAAAGGTACCTCACACCAAGGCTGGCAAAATAATCCCGCCGATCAATCAGCGTCGCGGCATGTTTCTCAAGGGATATCTGATCACTCTGCTGCATCCCGTTAAAATCTTCAAACACCCCTTCGGAAATATAAAAAAACCAGCCCTCCCTTCCTTTAAGAACAAGATCAGAAGGTGATATCTGAAAAACCTTCAGAGAAATAATATTATATAATCTGATAAGGTTATCACGCAACCCGAAATGGTCCCTGTAAAAAGCATCAAATTTTCCTGGGAATTCAGCCAATCCAGTCATGGTCAGAACTATCTCGGGAAAAACAGCAAGCTTTCGTTTTTCTGCTTCTGAAATTTCTTTACGCGGGCCCACCATAAACAGACAAAAGGGCAAGAGGAGAAAAAGCAAAAAAATGCCAGAAACTGCTGCCGGATACACTCGTCTCTTCCAGCTCATGATCTTAAAATCTAAAATAGATAAAAGGATTATAAGCTCCGACAGATATTGAGCCCGCTGCACATAATAAAATCATCGAAGTGAGCACCAGTTTTGCAACCTGTACGGATATGGCGGCAAGGTGATTTTCTTGTACCCGAGCACTCCAGTATGTCCGCAGCCTGGGATAGAGAGGAAGACTCAGCAGAATGCCGATCACAAGAGAGCAGATAAATAACGCGTTACAGTCCATGCTGATGCGAGGATGCATCCTCTCCACTCCCGAGAAACCATACATAACGGAAAAATAAGAGCCTGCATCCCTGAGTTGCTCAAGACGAAAAAACACCCAGCCATTGATCACCACCAGCAGGGTATAACAATGCTGCCCGATCGGATGCATACCGGTCACTATCCGACCCCAGATCCCCCGTTCTGCAACCAGAAAAAAACCGTACATTAGGCCCCAAAGGATGAAGTTCCAACTTGCACCATGCCAAAGGCCGCAAAGCAGAAAGACTATCAAGAGGTTTAAATTCGTCCTTTTATTGCCGTGCCGATTCCCCCCTAAAGGAATATAGAGATAGTCTCTGAACCAGGTCGATAAAGAAATATGCCAGCGCCGCCAAAACTCACGAATAGACCGACTGATATACGGATAATTGAAATTCTCCAGAAAGTGAAAGCCGAACATCCGCCCGAGGCCGATGGCCATATCCGAATACCCGGAAAAATCAAAATAAATTTGCAAGGTGTAACAGGTAATACCGAGCCATGCCGTCCCGGTTGAGAGCAGCTCCGCCTGCATACCGAAAATATGATCCGCCATAAGTCCCATAGGGTTGGCTATCAGTATCTTTTTTCCTAAACCGAAAACAAAACGCTCTGCTCCGCAGGCAAAATCATGCAGACTGACTGTACGTTTTTTTATATGCTCCGCAATATCACTGTAGCGAACAATGGGACCTGCAATGAGTTGTGGAAAAAGGGAGATATACAGTCCGAGATAGAGAGGATTCTTTTGCGCCTTATATTCCTGACGATACAAATCAATAAGATACGACATAGCCTGAAAGGTAAAAAAAGATATACCGATAGGAAGATGCACCTTCTGTACGTGCATAAGGGGCATATTGAGCCAACTGAGCAGCAGATTGAGATTGTCCACAGCAAAGTTTGCATACTTAAAAAAACCAAGCATACCAAGGTTGGCAACAAGAGCCGCCATCAAAAGGGACTTAGCTGCCCTGCTGCCCTGTATTCCGGCCCGATCCAAAAGAAGACCGAAGAAATAATTCATCACGATGGAGGCAAGCATAACGAGCACAAAAAGCTGCTCCCCCCAAAGGTAGAAAAAAAGACTGGCTAAAAGTAAAAAGAGGTTACGTCCTCTTTTACCGACGCCGAGGTACCCCAGCAGAAAAACCGGAAGGAAAAAAAAGAGAAATGTAATAGAGCTGAAAATCATTATACGGAGGTACTACTTGAAGGTGGGATAAAACGTCCATACACCTTATGGAGAAGTTGGCCAACAGCCGCTGTAGAATACTGGGCACGAACCTGCTCCCTGCCTGTCTCTCCTCTGCTGT
>JBATKL010000749.1:0-4400 GCA_049669385.1 Candidatus Electrothrix sp.
GCCATAGGCAGCTATCAGATCGCCGCTCAACGTTTCAAAGGCCACAGATACATTGAGACGATCATTCTTCAGCGCAGCACTCGTGGCTAATTGGACATCACCCCAGGCAGCTCCGTCCCAGACAGAAAGCCAAATTTCGTTACCTGGTGTAACCACCCCGACAGCTAATTGATCAGAAGATGAATCAGCAGCCAAGGAGACCCAGCCTACCTCCCCAGTAGCAACCCCTGGGTCAAAAGAGGCCTCTGCACTCCAAGTACCACCGCTCAACGTACGATAATAGAGCTTGGCGTCAGCCTTCTTGCCGTAGACAGCCACGGCCTGACCGCTCTGTTGTTCATAAGCAACATGGACTGCTGTGTTGGATCCACAAGGAGTGGTGCCACAGTTATCAAAAATTTCTGGTGTACCCCAAGAATTACCGTTCCAGACATAGGCATAATCACGAGCATTCAGGTCGCTGACCACCAGCACCATTTCATCGCTACCGATCTTACTGGCCAAGCGCATCTGAGCAGGTTGGGAGGAGCTGAGCAGTCCGGCAGGTAAGGCTAAACTGGTGTTGACCAGTTGCCAGCTTGTACCATTCCAAACATTAGAGAGTATTTCCGTGCCGTTGTTCCAAGCCAGCAGGGCCTCACCGCTTACCTGCTCATAGGCGACCGCACTGCTCCAACGATTTCGCGTATTGGGATTCAGGTTGGCCAGGGAACCCACAGTACCCGTGGCAGGTGGGATGGGGAGCAGGGTCCAGGAAGTACCATCCCAGAACATTCCCTCCACTTCTGGATCACCGTTAATGGTCGCAACAGCAATCTTTTCGTCACGAGTCGGAGATGCGGCACCGCTGAGAATAATATGTTTATTGCTGAAGGCCGGGGCTGCGGCATCGGTTCCAGCAAAACCGGTATCGTCATATACTCGGTAATTGGCAGCACTGAGATTGATAGAATAAATCGCCATCCCGCCAACATTCACCGTGTTCTCACCGTCTGTGCCCGGCAGAGGGCTATACGGACCATAAACACCGCCAGCAGTGCTGCTGACATAGGTTACGCCAGTAGGCAGGGGATCAATCACCCGAACATCTTCCAACAGCTCTTCACCTGGATAATTGACAGCCACCGTATAGGTCAAGGTGTCCGTGGGGTTTGCTGAAGATTTATCAACCGCCTTGGCAATCAGGGGCACAAAGGGGAAATCTGCATCAAGATAATCTTCATTCGACGCCAAGGCCCTGAGAATCTCTTCACTGGCAGAGAAATAACCGGACGGAATACCACTATCAGCGATATCTACCTTGACGATATAACTGGCTGGAGCGAGGTTATCAAACAGATAGGTTCCATCTGTTGCGGTCTCTGTTGTTGCGACAAGTTCACCTGCATCAGCATGACCATCAGCGTCAGTATCCTTATAGAGCCATACTGTTACACTAGAAAGCGGAGTGTCATCAACCGCATTGTAAATACCATCAAGATTATCATCCGTAAACACCTGATCACCAATACTGGCAGGCACGGGACGCCAAAAACCTATGTCAGCTGTGACATAGGCACCACTCAAATTATCTATCGGATGAGCATTGGTGGTAGAATCTATATAAGGCACCGGGTCAGGGTCATACTTGGCATCAAAATAACTGACCAAGGCAGCATCAGTCGAATCAACAGAGACCAAGTAATCATAGCCCTCAGCTAAGCCAGGAAAACTATAAGCACCACTGCCATCACTGACCGTCGTGGCCAATTGGGCATCCACACCAGGAGTAATTTGCCCGTCGCCGTTGCTGTCCTCATAAAGAACGACTGTCACTCCGGAAATAGTAAAATCTGTTCCAGCATCGTAGAGGCCATTATCATCAAAATCTTCAAAAATCGTATCGCCGATACTGCCTGCACCTGCACTGGGTTGGTACCCGAAATTCACAGAGGCATCACGAGTGGTATCGGTTGCTAAGTTAACGTTATGTACATTATCCAGAGTGCCGTCCGGGTCACCGGTCAGGGTATAATCTGTTGGAGTAACGCCATCATTCACCTTAACCACGTAATCCCCAGCGGTCAGGCCATTGAAATAATAATTACCATCAGCATCCGTGGTCACGGTCTGAAGCAAGGTTGTCCCGTCAGCAGCATACAGCATCACATTAATACCAGAGATACCTTCTTCCTCTGGATCATGGATCCCGTCGCCGTTCCAGTCGCGCCAGATTGTTTCACTAATTTGGCCACCACCCACAGTGATACAGGCCAAAGAACCGGTATTGGTGGGTACACCGCTGGAGTACACAGCATATTGATTGCAATACTCTCCCGGATCTGTACTTGGATCAACCAAGGCCTTGAACTGGAGAATCAAGGCATCATCATCGTTAATGCCGCTGGTAAAAGTAAAAATTGGCTCATTGGTGCCGATACCACTGACCGTAGGGGTAACGCTGGCACCGTTCAGGGTTGCGCTGATTAAAGAATCATAAGTAAATATCGGGTCAAGATATTCTTCGACAACCATAGGCGAATCACTGGGCCCGCTACCAATATTATCCACTCGAAGAGTGTAGGTCACCAGCTCCCCTGGAGCAATACTGCTCGGCGTGGCACTTTTATCCAAACTGAGCATGGGAAAAGAACCAGAAAGAGTTGATTCATAGGCACAGCTTGGATCCGGGTTTTCATTGGATACGCCACAGATGGTATTATCCAATATTCCTGTACCAGTCGCCTGAACCGTAACAACAGCCTCAAATTTTTCACCAGGCAGAATCGTTCCTACATTCCAAATCAGAGGGTTTGGGCCGGAGGTCGGAGCAGGAAAGGAACTAAGGTAGTTCACTCCACCGGGTAGGGTGTCTTCAAGGACAACTCCTGTTTGTGCAATCTCGCTTAGATTAAAAGAAAAAACTTTATAGGTATAAATATCACCCACTTTTACTGCTGTCTCGTCAGCAGGCTTACCAATGCCGAGGCAACCATTCCAGATAACCCGACTGGGCTCATAATAACGCCAGAGGTGATCCTTACCTGTATCGGTTCCGCCTGCATCACCACCAAAGGTATCACCATAGAAGGTCGGACAGCCTTGATCATTTGCAATCGCTGCTGCATCATCAACTCGAAATTTGACCCAAGCATATTCAGGCACCATGTCGGTGATTTGTCCCACAGACCAGCGAATGGCATTAGGACTTGTTCCGTCAGATTGAGATACCGTGGAAGCAAGCGGGGTAGCTGGGCTGAGCGCATAGCCGATTTTACTGGCATCAACCGAGGTTAAGCCCAATTCCACGCTGGCACTACCGGGGTTATCTTTGGAAAATCTGGAGCCAGGATACTGAATACGTTTCCAGGGACCGATATTAGTGTTTGCCATAGCTGCGTGCATGCCTGCCGCATCCATGGCACCAGCTCGCCAGGAATCCCAATCAAATTCCCAGGCATAACCACTCTCCGGCCCAGATACACTACTGCCAAACCCCCAAGGGGTACTTCCACGACCATCGCCGTAATCAACAATGGGTGAACCTTGACAACCAGGGCTAACACAGCTTGTTCCCTTGACACCCCAAGCAAACATCTGGCCTGCATCCCATTTATTACAGGGAACAAAGGTATCGCCAGAGTTATTTGTTATTGTTTTTGCATTACCCAAATCAAAGGTACCGACCACACCGCAATTATCATCTTCTGCGGCATTACCGGTAAAGCGCTGCCAGGAACCATGGGCAGTATCAGGATCTGTAGAATAAAAAATACCGGTGTCGCCGTAGACACCGGAAATGGTTCCTTGATGGGTTCCGCTGGCTTCATCCACCGGATCCTCATTGACACCGAGATAGTTAATGTAATCTGGATAGGCCGCGTTTAAGCCGATAAGCTCAGCTGTACTGCCTGCCCCGACCGGCCCGGAACCGGTAGCAATGGGTGATTGGCCCTTCATGGGAATTTTATCGTACCCAGTGATCCCGTCGGTGAGGTCATTATCGGTCTGCTGGATGTAGGCGGCATCAAGAATGGTGACTCCATCGGGGACGTAAAAATCAAGATGTCCGCCCACCCCGGTAGTTGTGCCGTCTCTCGGTACCAGCTTAACGATCATGCCGAGTTCATCGCCGACCTTGAGCAGAGGTTCAGGCGGTGACCAAGTAGCCCCAGACATTCTGTTGTCCAGCAGCTGGATGGTGTCCGGATCAAAGAACATATAGACAAATTTGGTCTGCAGGTTATGTGCTTCCCCGTAACGTGCCGTTCCAATGGTCATAAAAAGAACAAGCAATGAAGCAATAAATCGGTAGCGACGACTCGCACTGTTCCCTGACCGAGCTGTATATTTTTTCATAGCCCCCCACTCCCATCTGTATAGGCGAAACGAAAATTATTCAATTTTTTTACCTTCATTAC
>JBATKL010000750.1:0-19676 GCA_049669385.1 Candidatus Electrothrix sp.
TGAGGACATCCACCAAGGTGCCCTTCAGTACCGAATGTATTTCGGACAAGGACGTTCCTTCGCGATAAGAAGAATGGGGCGCTTCCGGTTTCAAGAGATCAATAATTTTCATATCAACGGAGATATGTTCACCGAGTATGGTCAGGCTGCCAACCGCCACATAATCAAGTCCGGCATTTTCCGCTACCTTGGTCAGTGCGGCAGTGGAGGGCGGCCAAGGACCGGTATAGTCGACAAGTTGTTCTGCCTCAAGCCGAGAGAGCATCAGAGAATCCTTATCCCGCAATGCCCCGTCAAAAGCGACGTCAACCCGTTGGGCCACAGTTTCGCTATTTTCAGCATTAATTTTCAGAGGGAGGAAAACAGTGTTCTGCTCAAGAGCCGAGGCCGTACCAGCGGCGGCAAAGAAAATAAAGAAGGAGAATAATGAAAGCAACGAGAGCTGCAACGCTGCAAAAAAACGTGATAAGGGGATAATCGGCTTCACAGTGCATTGAGCTTGCGATGGATGACTCATAGGACGTTCCTGTGTATCTGAAAATATTATGCTGAATAAGCTCCCCGTCGCCAACGGCGGGGTATAAATAAGGAGGATGGCGGTGTCATTATGCCATGTTCCTTTTTTTTTGCAAAGAAATACTCTCTGCTCGGCAGCTTCCTATCCTTCCGCTTCAGTAGAGGGAGGAGTCGGAGCGGTGGGGCTGTTTTCTAGTTCCGGCAAGGGGAGATGGCACTCATCAAGCAGCTCGGCCACCTTTTGATGCAGTATTTCAGCCAGCATCTGCTTGTCCTTGGCTTTGAAATCCTTGGTTGATATGGGCTTGCCGATGCGAAGCACCACCGTTCCTCCCCGCGACAGCATCTTTCCCTTAGGTAATATTTGATGGGTGCCGTTAAAGCCCATCGGAACAACATCTACTCCGGCCTTGAGTGCCAACACAATAGCTCCTGTTTTAAAAGGCCGGAGATGGCCGTCTGCGCTGCGGGTTCCTTCGGGAAAGAGCATAACCGAGGCCCCCCCGGCAATGCGTTGTGCGGCATCATTCAGGCTCTTGATAGCTTCTCTACCGCGTGAGCGATCAATGGAAATAAAATCCATAGCTCGCAGACCGGGACCAAAAATAGGGATGACAAAGAGTTCTTTCTTGGCGACCCACCGGTAATCATGATTGATATATCCTGAAAAACTCATGACATCAGCCATACTCGCGTGATTGCCGACAAAAATATACGGTTTGGTAGGATCAAGATTTTCCTTGCCCTCAATTTCTACCCTGATGTTGGCGATTCGACAAAGAAGTTTTCCCCATATTTTGGGAAAGATCTGCGCTTTTTTCTTTGACTTGCGAAACCAGTGGATATCTACGATGGCACCAAGGCAGAGTGTAGCGGTGATGGGAGGAATGCTGAGGTACGCCAGAACACCTCGGATAAATTGAATAATAGACATAGTATATTAGGATGTGACAGATTCGTTTGCCGCTTTCAGGGCCTCTTTTAGTTTTTCTTCCGCCTCGGCAAGCTTCTGGAGTCCTTCTGCTCGTTTTTGCTTGTTTTGGACGTCCATTTGAATACCTTGATCAATGGTTTGCACCAGCTTGTCGGTCATCTTTTGCAGGGTCTCAACCTTGACAAAGCCTTCTCCCTGGGCCTTTTTCACCGTGGCCTGTGTCTCGCCGAGCATCTCGGCGGTGGACATCATCAGGTTGTTGGTCATATCTCTGGTCTCATTCACCATAGCCATAGCCCTTTTTTGATCAAACAGAGATATGGCGATAACCAGTTGTTTTTTCCATTCCGGAATCATCATCAGGATCGAATCCTGAATCATTTCAACAATGGCCTTGGAACCTTCCTGAGCAATTCTGATGGTCGGGCCGGAGGTTATTGCAGAAACCCGTGCAAGTTTTAGGTTGTACAGGCGGCGATCCAGCGACTGAATGGCGTCGCCGAAATCTTTGAGAGATTGGAGTTCCTTGGCATCAACCGCGCTTTGCGTGGCAAAGGCTTGGCGCTGTTGTTCAAAGTGCTCCTCCATTTCCACCAGTTTCATCTCTCCGGCGGCAATGGTCACCTCCAAGGAGTCAAAATAGTCTTGGTTGCGCTCATATAGGGTATCCAGCCGGTTGAGATGTTCTATTTGGTTAGTTTTTTCCGCTTCAAGCTTTCGGGTAATATCATCAATCTGGACCTTGAGGACCTCGTAACGGCGGATAAAGGCACGTGCAGCATCAACCTTTGCAGAGAGCCAGCCGCCTATGACTGGAATAGCGGCTGCTATGGTGCTCAGTTTTCCTCCTGCGCTCTTGGGGAGCCCGCGTACATCAAGGTCAAGAATCTTTCCCTTGAGATTGGCCATGAGTTGACCCGTAGGCCCGGCATCACCGGATCTGATATTGGTCAGAACAGAATCTGTGAAATCCACCAATCCTTTCTGACTGCTCACCCCAAAGGCCAGTACGGAGTGAGTTTTGCTGAAATCAAGCGTTAATACCATATCTCTGGCGGCTTGTATCTTTTCCGGAGATTTTTCCGCAAGTTTCTTATAGAGCAAATCATTTTTTTGATCCGATAGGACCAGAACAGGTAAATTGTCCATTTTCTCCTCTCTCCTGAATTCTACAAGGAATTGTGATCGGCAGCGTTGTTGGCTAATGAGATAGAATAAAAAAATATGTGTTTCAGTTGGTTATGTCCTGCTTAGAAACTGAGGTTTGTGGTGAGCTTGCTCATCACCTTCGCACTGGGAGCAGGCATAACCGCATCAATACTCCGAGGAAGACCGACAACGTCCAGGACTGACGGATCGTTTTCAACTCCCATGAGCCCGCTCCGGAATCCGTGCTGTTCCCAGGCAAGTTCCTGCGCCTCAGGCGATTTAAGGGCTTGAATCATCTTTTTGCCGTTTTCCGTGAGGGCAATAATGGGGTGGGTGGCCCAAATGGTGGGTACGGGGTAGAGAATCCTGACCTTTGCCTTGAGAAGTTCAAGTGCTTCTCTATGCACCAAGGAGTACTCCACCAGCTGATTCTCGTAGCCGACAATAAGCGGGTAGGCCCCCACTCCCTGCTGAAGGAACATGTTAAAGAGCACAGCCGAGGAATGCTCCATATGACCCAGGCGGGCATAGAGTCTCTTCACCTCAGGGAGCACGTTATCAATGGTCTCAGCCGTCACCACCTCTCCCTTGTTCAGGGTGTTGGCCACAAGCGCGGCAAACATGTTGCCGGAATTGCTCTTGGTCGGATCCGTGGTCCGAATGTTTATCTTGCCGTAGAGCTGGTTGAGGCCGATATCCTTCCAGCTTTTATGATCAATAATCAGTGATAGCAGCTCGGGAAGATTGACAATATAGTTGACGCCTTCTCTATGTTCGACAATGCCGTTTTTGATCAGGGCATCGGTGACAATATCCCAGGAATACAAAACAAGAGGAGAATTGAAGATATTTTCCGTGGCCAAAGCGCGACCACCGGAGCTGCTAAAATACTCCACATTGACCTGGCTGGCTGGCCACAGGAAGTCTTGACCCGAGGTCTCTCTGATCATCTCAACGCTGCCTGCCTTGCGAACATTGACGTGCAATCCATGATTCATGAGGACCTTCTGCATCTTTTCCGATTGCAAAAAGGTGATCTTTTCTGAACCGGCTTTTCCCGTCACGGTGATCTGTTGTTTTGGCGTAACAAAGGAAGGGAGCCCTTTGCCATCCCCTGAAATCCCTCCTTTTTGGAGGATGAAATACCCTGCCGCTACACCTGCAACGACCAATAAAATAATAAGTCCTAAAAACTTTTGCATTGCCTTGTCTCCTTCAGTCAAAATCGAGCAGATTGTCCAGGGTTTTAGCGTTGGTGCTCAGATCAATGGCGTCGTTTTCTAACAGACGATGGTGGAGCTGCTCGAATTTAGTCACAGCCTTTGTCACGGCTTTTTCCGTATCCTGGATAGCACGTACGGTCTGGGGAGATTGATTTCTCTGGTTGGCCAGCTCAAGGTAACCGGCAATTACTTGATGAAGGCGGTGCAAGCGGTCAGGCAGTTCCCGTGCCACCTGGACATCCTGAGGATCTTTTTCAAAGTTGATCAGTAACTCATCACCAAGTTCACAGAGGTGCAGTACAGTGCGGCGGAAAGGTAGTTTATTGATTGATTCAGCATCCTTTCTCAGGAGCGCAAGGCTCTCTGCGCAGGCGGAAAGAAAAGTTTTGAAGACGGCCTCAGAAAGTCCGTCAGGAAGCTCCACTTCAACCTTTTTATACGGTGGCGGAAAAAAGAGTCGTATGCCAAAATAAGTGGCCAAGGAAAGGCAGAGGGAAAGCCACCACGGGGAAAACCAAATCAGCACAAGAAAGCTGAAAGCCGCACCTAATCCTGAGACAGTTTCTCTGATGATTGCATACATACAGCCCAGTGCCCTTGATCGTTTTGGTTTTGGTATTCGTACTGTGCTCAAGGCTTAATTATACCCCTTGGCTTCTCTGAACGCTTTCACTACATCGGCGCGACCATCAAACATTCTGCCTGACATGGTCTCTGCCAGTTCTTGCATCTGCTCTTTTTTTGCCTTGCCGAACAGAATAGTGAAGACCGGAACATCTCTGCTCATACCGCTGCCTGCCAGCATGCTTTGGAATTGCTGGAGACTTCCTTCGCTCACTCCGTCACTCATGACAATGATTGAGGTTTGGTATTTCCCTGATGCAGCAGAGGTCTTCATGGTCTTCATTGCCTGGGCCGCTGCAAGGTACATATTGGTGCCGCCGCCGGGTTGCAGAGTTTCTACCCTGCGGAGAAGCTCTCTTAAGGTCTCGGGCTTATTCCCCTCTCCCTGGAAAGCGTCGATGACCTGCGAGTTAAACGGCACGATAATGGTGATATCTTCCGGAGAGGCTTGGAGGAGGAATTGTTTTGCGATTTTTTGATCCAGCAGGGTACGCATGGCCTTTTTCAACTGTTCGATTCCTTCTCCCTGCATACTGCCCGAGTAGTCCAGGACATAGGCTGTGAGAGACGGTTTGCGGAAGGACGTTTGGTAGAGGTTAAGGGCTTCCTCCACCACTGGAACAGCCGGTACCCTGATGGGGTTGAGGATGCGTTGGATATCAATACCCCAGTCAGGGTTAAAAATCCCGGTTTTGGCCGCATCTGCCTGCATACCGACGAGGCCGGTTCTTCGTCCTTGCGACTGGATGCTGTCTTGGACAGCAGGACTGAGAAGATATTCCTGGAGTTTGAGAAAGGTTTCTTCTTTTTCCTTATGGCCTTGGTCGATAAAACCCAAAGGGCTGTCGGCAATCGAAAGGCCGTCTATCGGATAGACAGCATAGAGGGGCTCCTGTCCGGGGGCGAGCTTTTGGTTCAGTTCAATCACCATTGCCTCGTAGTTTACCATGCCGTCGTAATAAAGATATTCCTTATGCAGCATCTCCATCAGCCAGCCTGAGCTGCCTGAAGAGCGGTTGACCGTATTGAGGAAGCGTTTAATTTTATTGCCGACCAAGGCGTCATTGAGATGGTCCGCTGTCAGCACTTCAGGGGATTCGGCAAAGGCAGAAAGAAAAGCCAGAAAGGCTGAAGCCCCCGAGTTGGACTGGGTTGCCGAGGTCATGGCAAAGCGGACATCACCGTGCTCTGTCGCCTCAAGGATCTCCATAACGGTAACGCCCTTTGTATCCCAGCCGAGTTTTTTAGCAATGGATTTTTTGACAGCAAAGACCACCGGGCTGCGCATGATGGATTGAGCGTGCTTTACCATGCCCTGCTTGTCCCCTAAGGAAAGCCAGAGACCGGATGCTGGCCAGACCGCATCAAACGTTGAGGCTGCACCTTTGGCGATTTCATGGGCGATATCCACGGAGCCCATGTACTGCATGGTGATCTTAATATTCTGTTGGCGGCTAAACTGCTGCAGGAGTGGTTCAAGTGTCTTGTTTTCAGATCCTGAGACAATGGACAGGGCAATTGCCGGACTTTTGACGTTTTTCGGGGCGGCTTTTTGCGGTTGCGGTTCGTTTTGATCGCATCCCCCGAATAAAAGTGGGATGATAAGGCTGATCAGGAAAATAGTTTTACTGAACTGCTTCATGATCTTTCTCCGAGAGAGGTTGACGGGGCAAAGAAACAACGAAAAATAGATCTGTTCGGTTCCCTGATCGCAGGGGAATCTATATTACAGAAGTATATATTGATACCGTCGGATGTCAAGCAATTCGTCGAGTTATTCCATAGTGAAAACGCCGCTGCTCGCTTCTCTTTCGTACCGAAAAAAGCAAAAATACGTCTCCTGGAGTGCCCCTGTAGCAAAAAGCAGTTTTGTTTCTTATTCGCTTATTGTTTTACCTGTTAAGGAAGGGCGTCGTAGTCACTGTGAGCAGTATTTTTTGTTCTCCTTTGTACTATGAATGCGCATTTTCGCCTTGATTTTTTTAATCCTAATGTGTTTCTATTGTTAATAGAATTGATTGACTATTCTATAAGTAGCTGCTTAAATATAATCGACACTTCATCTCGATCGTAAAACCGAGCTCTCAGCATGTTTACAGTTTCAGAAGTGTCGATTATTCATAGCAGAGTACTTATTTTAAAATCAGGATAACTGTAGGCAAAGATTATGCGTTGTAAATGTGATTACATCACTTTTGATCAACTGGAGGTCTGTCCAAAGTGTAAAAAGGATATATCAAAAATTTCCAAGGCGTTGTCCGGCGTTACATTCAGGGCTCAGATCCCTGATTTTCTACAGTTAGATGCTGATGATTCGGAGCAGGAAGAAGAAGGTTTCGAAACAGAAATGGACTCTTATGATGAAGAGCCGGACGCCGAGGCTACGTTTGACGACGATATAGACTTGGAAGAGGGAGACGAAGAGATTGATTTTTCATCTGACGATGGCGATGAAGGGGAAGGTGATTCAGAGGGGGAGATCGACTTTGATCTGTCTACTGATGAAGACTCGGATAAAGCTGCTGATGCCGGTATAGAGCTGGAAATGGGTGATGATGAGGGGGACCTTGATTTGTCCCTTGAGGATGACGATATAGGCGGGCTTGATCTCTCTCTTGATGATGATGGTGAAGACGACGATACTGGTGGTCTTGATCTCTCGCTTGATGCTGACGATGCTGACGATGATGACGGGGGGCTTGACCTTTCCTTGGAGAGTGACAACGATGGCGGAGGCCTTGAGCTCTCCCTTGATGACGAAGGAGATCTTGGTGACCTTGGTGATCTTGGAAGCCTTGACCTGTCTCTTGATGGTGACAGTGATGACGACCTTGATCTCTCTCTCGGCATGGAGGGAGAGAGTACGGGCAAAAATGCGGGCGGACCAGGCGATTCACTTGACTTAAGCGGCTTGGATATTTCTGACCTTTCTTCTTCAGGTGGCGGGATAGGCGATCTGAGTCTTGAAAGTGAGAGTGGTGCTGGCTCCTTGGATGATACCCTTCCTGACCTGGAGATGGATGGACTTGATCTCAATGCTCCTATGCAGTCACCAAGCGGAGGACGAGCAGGTAAGAAGCTCGCTCCAGCGGCCAAAACCGGGACAGCACTTGATGCTTTTGATATCGACTTGGGTGATCTTGGTTAAAAAGAAAGAAAGTTGTTGACAGACATCATTAAATTATGATATAAAATCTTCCACTCAACATTGAGTGCCGAGATAGCTCAGTCGGTAGAGCAACGGACTGAAAATCCGTGTGTCCCTGGTTCAAATCCTGGTCTCGGCACCATGCATATCCAAGCGGTTATAGGTTTTTCCTATAATCGCTTTTTTTTGTGCTTCACGCCAGCTGTGCCCTCCTGCATATTTTTTCTCGTCGTTTTGACATTTTTTTGTTGTTAGTGACATTTTTCGGCCATTACTTTTGTTTTCTTCTTGATAAAAAAATGTTACGCAACGGTCTGTTATTCTTTTTTGTCGGGATTTCGGTCCCCCTTTTCCACTCAATACCTTGACTTTTGCGAGTTGCGAGAAAAAGTAACAATATCCGATAACGGCTGTTACAGTTTTTCATAGGGTCTTGGTGTATTTCTTGCATTTGTTTGCAATGGGTTAGGAAAGATGATGCTCGGAAGAACGTAAGAGAAAGCTCTCCCTGATGACAGTAGGCGATAATGATGAGAAATGCTGTGGATAGACGTCAATTTACACGGGTGGACATTCTGTTGGATGTCTGTCTTGATTTCGGAGTGCGGAGATACAGGCATTTTGCCAATAATCTCAGCCTGAGCGGGCTCTATGTGAAGGGATTTTATGAACAGAAGGCTGGCGATGCCTGTATAATTGATCTTAAGCTGGCAAGTTATGGTCAGGGCGCTATAGTAAGAGCTGTGTGTTCCGCAGTCAGGGTGAATGAGACTGGCATGGCCTTGAAGTTTATTTCTATGAAGATAGAGAGCTTTTCAATACTCCAGACGGTCATTACTTCTTTTACTGAGGATTCAGAACTCCTGGTGGGAGAATCACTTGAAGATATTTCTTTTATCCAGGAAGACGGACTTGTCTTGTACGACAATACACTTCCGCTGAAAAATTACTTTTTTCCGACAGTCTAGAAATACGGAGTAGGGCCGCGCCGTAATTAGTGGACATCATTTTTGGGTTTGCCGAATCTATTGCGCAGGGTAGCGATGAAGCTTCTATCCGCCTTGGCCGAGACCATCTCCAGCGGTGAGTAGCCTGTCTTCCAGGCCAGATAAAAACTTGTTCCTACAGCCGAGACGGTGATGAGCATGTTCTGCCAGGAATTGAGGACCCATTGGCCCTGCCAGGTCCATTGCCAAGTATTTGAAAAGGGGAGGAGATAGGGCAGGGGCCATTGGTGCCCGTCTGGGCCGCGCGATCCTATGAGGTCACCGAGCAGATGCAGATGAAAGCTGATTCCGACCAGGAAAGCTGTGATTGCTTTGCGCTTGCCAGCCAACAGAAAAGCGGCAGTCATCACCAGCAAGGCAAAGCCGATATTATGGCCCAGTACATGATGGTAGGTGCTCCAGAGCTCCAGCTGCTCCGTGCTTTTTCCGGCGAGAAAATCACCGAGAACAACAAGGCCGTCCGCATCTGGGGCGATTCCTGCAACGGTGATCAGCATGCGCTCACGACGGTCAACCTGGGTGGTGTTTGCGGTCAGCCAGCCGATAAAAAAATGGGTTACAGGACTCATGGGGTCACTCCGTAGTTATGCGGTTCATTCAGGTCAAGGCGGGGCACTGGTTCCGCTTAGCTCAGCTGTTAACTCCTTTTAATCTCAAAATATCTTCAAGGGTCAACCCTTCTTCAATAACACCTAGCGTTACCGCCGGAACTTCTTTGGTTGTGTAATGGACGCGAACAAAATTATGAATTATCCATATCACATTCAACCGTTCCTGGAGTCTTTCAACTTTTTTAGCGTACGTATTAGTTTTTCTACGGAAAGCCGAGCACATCCTTCTGAGAGCGACATTGGTATGAAGTCGCTTTACATTCAGGACAATGATTATTAATAAAGCTCATATTAGTCTCCTTTTTTCAGGTAGAGAAAAGCACAATATTACACAATAATCAACTAAAATATTAACTATATACACTGCTAATCATACGGAACCAGTGCCGAAGATCTATGATCTTCGGTGAAAACTATACATGCCGGTATCACAGACTTAACAGTCTCCCCGTCTCCCCGACTCCCCGACAAAGCCGGGGAGGGGAGAGCCGCTGAACAGCAGCGAATCAGGCAGGCTTAGTAATCCCAGCGCAAGGTAGCAAAGAAGCCACGCCCCGGCATAGGATACCCTTTGACATAGGCGTAGTCTTCATCAAGGAGGTTGTTAATCTCGCCCCGCAGGGTGAAGGAGCCCAGTCGATCATCTTCATGAAAACGCCAGGAAGCAGTGAGGTCGGTCACCGTGCTTGCGTCCAGTTCAACCACCGGGGTCGGGTACGCATTGGATTCCCAGTCCTCCACGTCCTGAGTGCCCGCATAGGCGATATTGAGGCGGCAGGAGATTCCGTCACCGTTGCTGACCACCAGTCCGGCAGAGATATTCACCCCGTTGACATCCTGGAGATCCTCACCCGTGCTCTCATCCTCATACTGGGTCAGCAGGGTCATGTTGAAATAGGGACGCACTTCCCAGGGCCAGTCCATACGCATGCCCAGATCATAGGATAACTCGCCCTCAACACCGGAGATTGTGGCATCACCGAGGTTTTTCCAGGTCTTGGACCCATCCGTCTGATAATCCGTGATGATTTTGTCCTCGAAATCCGTATGAAAATAGGTGAGTCCCATCTTGAAGCTGTTGCGGCTGTAGTCCAATCCGCCTTCATAGGTGGAGCTGGTCTCCGGGTTAAGATCAGGATTACCCACAGTCCGGGTGCCGAAGCGGTCAAAATCCGCAGCCAACTGATCTGCCGAGGGGATCATGAAGCCTTGGGCATACTGGGCCCGCAGTTTGAGCTGTTCCGTGACCAGCCAGGAGAGGCCGATTTTGGGGGTGAAATGATCCGTATCGGTTTTTCGACCTGCCGGTTCTACAACCTCCACCTCGTACCAGTCATAACGCAGCCCGATGTCCAGGGTCAGGCCTTGATCGGGAAAGATGGTTTTGCCGAGGAGAAAGACTGCGGGGTTGGTGTAGCTGGTTGTGTTGGGGGTCCAGGTGTTCTCCACCTCATAGTCCAGCCAATCAATGCCGCCAGTGAGCCGGGTCTGTCCGAAGGTGCCGGTCAGCTGAGCCTGGGCACCCTGCTGATCGGTTGTGTTGGAGGAAGCGATACCGTCATCCCAACCGCTCGGGTCTGACCCGGTGGGATCCAGCCAGGAATTCTCATCCCTGCCAAAGAACCAGCGGGCGGTCCACTGATAGCGATCCGAAGCGGTTGCGCCTGTATAGTTGAGATCAACGGAATAGTTTTCCTTGTCCGTGCTGTCATCCAGATCATTGGCGCTGAAATAGCCGGGACTTCCGGAGTTGTCCAGCTCGGAGCCGGTGAAGATGAGGCTGAGGCGATTTTTATCAGAGAACGACCAGCCTATGTTCGCACTGACGCCCGATGCGGCATCAATGCCGGTGTTACCGAACTCGTCACCGCTCCCGGTTTCATAGGCATCGCGGGAGGATCGACTGTAGGAACCTGCAAAATCGAGCTTGCCCTCCTTCAGGGTGCCGCCCACACTGGTTGTAGAGGTACCGAACGACCCACCACCTGCCTCGACAAAGGCTGTCGTGCGTTCCGCCTTGCGGGTGATAACATTGACGACTCCGCCCATGCCAGCTGAACCGTACTGCACTGCTCCGGCCCCGCGCACAATTTCTATTCGCTCCACATTCCCGGTGAGCAGCTTGGCCACATTACCGGTCCCGGCCCGGCGACCGTCCAGCAGAATCAGCACATGTCCCTGCAAGTCGTTGCCGTGGGAATCCGTACGGAAACCACGAATTCCGATGGAGGTCAGGCCGCCCGGATACTTATGCAGATGGCCAATGGCTTTTTCCGCCAGCAGGTCACCTACGTTGCCAGCCCCGGATTGTTCCATCTCTTCCCGGTCAATGACCGTGACATTGGCGCTGACCTCTTTTTTGCTCTCTGCTGTCCGAGCGGCAGTCACTACCACCTCGTCCATCATCATCAATGACTGCTCAGGAGCTTCAGAAGCTGCCTCAGCGGCAAGCCCGGCCTGTACACAGCAGGTACCGATAATCAGCTGAGCAGCCACGGTTGTATAACATTTTTTCATGCGTTTCCCTCTGGTTTGTTGCCCGAGGAGATGCTTGAAAAAAGCAAAAAAAATCCCCGGACCAATTGAAATATTGATCCGGGGATGCCCTTGTTTTCCACGAATAATTCTGCGCATCTCTCTCCCTTGTCCACGGGGAGCGAGGCGTTCCTGTCATGCTTTTTCTCCGGCACAGCAGGTTGATACATTTCAGACAGGTCTTCTGACTTCCGGATCATCCTTTTGCTGCGCCTTCCCGCATGGAATCATGCAGTGGCCTTATGCAGCGTTTGTCCCCGGTTACAGCGGCGGGCCCGTCCCGGATTCACACCGGGTTCCCTCTTACGCTCGGTTAGGAGCATCTGAAATATCGAGCAATCCTACTTGAAGAAAAACAAAAGGTCAAGTTGTTGGTGTGTCTTGCCAGCTCATCCACTCATCCTTTCTTGACGAACTCTGACTTGAGCCCCATTGCGCCTATGCCTTTCACCTTGCAATCGATGTTGTGATCACCTTCTGCCAGACGAATATTTTTGACCTTGGTGCCAATTTTTAAGACCGAGGATGAGCCTTTCACTTTGAGGTCTTTTATCACCACAACCGTATCACCATTGCTCAGAGGTGCGCCATTGATATCTTTGACCACAATCTTATTTTTTTCTGCACTTTCGTCGGAGTTGACCAGCCATTCGTGACCGCATTCCGGGCAGATCAGCATTGCACCATCTTCATACGCATATTCGGAATTGCACGTGGGACAAGGTGGAAGTTTGCTCATAGGTATATCTCTTTTTTATTGTCTAACAATGTTGACAAGTGGAAGCATTTTCCACTCAGTATGATATTTAACTCATTAATATACAAAACAGAATTTAAATTTTGCTGAAGTAAGCTTTTAAACCATTTCAAAGGAGAAAAGTAAACAGGAAAGCACCGTTGACAGGATAAAATGTATCGACTCAGTGTGTCGACTCAGGTACCACAAAGCACACGCAACGGGCGCGGTGAAGCCGAGTTTGCCGAGAGGTCTCTGGCTGCTTTGAGAAACGTCCAACAGAGGGGCTGTTTGAAATATTTGTTTTGAAAAAACAGGCAAGATCATTTATTATTTTCATTTCATTGTGATGACATGTTGCTCGCAAGAATGGCCTCTTTTAGAGGTGCTGTGAATTATTCCCATTAAAGGCGGTTTGATGAATAATAAAAAGGCCCGAAAGTATACTCGGGTGGATTTTCAACGGGATGTACATCTTTCTTTCGACGGGAAAAAATATGTACACCACACCGTCAGTGATCTCAGTTTAGGCGGAATGTATGTTAAGGGCAAGTTTGAGCAGCAGAAAGGCGATATCTGCACAGTCGAACTCAGTGACCCTGACAAAGATTTCGGCATTGAACTGCGTGCCCGCTGTACCGTTGTCAGGGTGCGGGATAATGGTATTGCCCTTGAGTTTATCTCTATGGGCCAAGAAAGCTTTTTATTTCTTCAGACGACATTACTCTACGAAGCCGAGGATCCCATGCAGTTGGGGACGGAGTTCGTCAAAGCGGTCTCTTTTGAAGTGGAATCGGATGACGAGTAAGGTTACTGTTGTCAATAAAAAGAGAACATCATCAGCTTGTTATTGGCCTACCTCCTACCTCCTACCTCTTGGTGATAATCGCCATTGCATCACCGTAACTGAAAAAACGATACCCCTGTTGCACAGCTTCCTCATACGCCTCCAGAACAGGTCCTTTACCTGCCAATGCGGCAACCAGAAACAGTAATGACGATTTGGGAAGATGAAAATTGGTGATGAGGTTGTCTACTATTTTAAATTGGTAACCTGGGTACATATAAAGACCGCAGAGGTCTTCAACCGCTTGTAGCCTTCCCTTCTTATCAGCATGCTCGGCAGCGAACTCCAACGTTCTTGCGGTGGTGGTGCCGACTGCCCATATCCTGCCGCCGTTTTCTCTGGTTGTATTTATCGCTTCAGCTGTTTCTACCGGAAGACGGATCAATTCCTTATGCAAGGTATGGTCGCGAATATCTTCGCAGCGTACCGGCGCAAAGGTTCCATAACCGACATGCAGGGTAACCTCTGCAAAGCCAATTCCGGCACCTTTTAATTTTTCTATCAATGAGTTGCTCAGGTGTAACCCTGCTGTTGGCGCGGCAACCGAGCCGAGATGACGGGCATATTGTGTCTGATAACGTTGCACGTCTTCGGTTGTGTTTCCATCAGGTCGCTTGATATAGGGCGGCAGAGGGATTTCCCCATGTTGTTCAAGGATTTGCTCAAGATCGGCATGGGCAGGGTAGAAGAGCCTGATTTCTGCCTTACCATCAGGGAGGAGGGACTCAACCCTGGCTTGCAGTGCATCGGAAAAATGGAGAACACTTCCCGGCTTCGGACGTTTGGAGCTTTTTATCAGAGCCAGTGTTGTTGCCTGGCAAATTCCCTCCTCCTGCTTAACCAGAGCGGGAAAGTGGAGAAGGAGCATTTCGATCTTGCCGCCGGTTTCCTTGTGCCCAAATAAACGTGCCGGAAAGACCTTTGTGTTATTCACCACCAGCAGGTCGCCTGGGCTGATGAGTTCGCAAAGCATCTCGAATTGGGTATGTTGCCTGCTGTTGTTGACACAATCCAGAACTAGAAGGCGTGACTGGTCTCTCTGCTTTGCAGGCTGTTGCGCAATTTGGTCTTCGGGTAAGGGGTAGTCGTAGGAGGACAGGCGATAGATATCCTGCACGGCATCTTTTGCCGTATCGTTACATTTTTTAGACATTATTATATGTGGTATACGTTCAAGATGCCTGCCCGGTATGAAAGGGCGAACACAGGGATTTTTGTCCCTACAGTACGTACCGGGAAAACATGGTAGGGGTTCTTTTTCTCGCTGTGCTGCGGGGAGCCTGCTGATTGTAGATGCGTTGAAGAAATTCGCTGTGTTTTATGGTGCAGGCCGCCCCCGCCCCCTCAGGGGCGGGTACTCTCATCTGGCCTGCGAACTGTTCTGCGCAAACTTAATTAAACTGCCAAACGCTGTTATGGGCTGGTGGAGCTTGTTTGGTTGGCCATTGCGATTGTGGTGACGGTGATGCCCACTGCTGCCGTTGTTGTGGTTGTACTTGTTGTACCGGTGCAGCCTCTGGCCATTGTGGTTGCGGTGACCATTGTGGTCGCATCGTTGGTTGCGCTGATACTCTATCCATGATAGCCAGATCGATAACAGTAGGTTGATCGGCCTTGATGTGTACTTCTCGGATGACAGAGGTGTTTGCCCCTTTTGTCGCCTGGATCTGTCCGGTCAGATTCGTCTGGGTGAAATTGAGGATAAATTCACCGTTATAGTCTGTTGTTGCGGTATAGGCCTTGCCGGACATCGCGTCCCAAACCTTGATCAGAGCGTTTTCAGCAGGACTTCCGTTACTTCTGTAGACGACCCGGCCTTTGAGATCGGGCTGTGGTTGCGGCGCTTGAAAAACGCTCTGGCGAGTTGGATACTCAGGATTTGAGTACTCAGGGTTTGAGTACTCAGGGTTCGGATATTGAGATTGAGGGGCTGAATACTCAGGAATATAGGGCTGGTTGAATGTGATTTCTCCCTGCCTCATATTGCTCTTGCTCTTCAGAGGGAACGACGAAGACGACGTGTCATGCTGTTGGCAGCCACAGCTTTCCGAGCTGGAAGCGCCCGGAGTATTGGAAGTATTCCAAGTTTCAAACGTATTGGAGCTATTGGAGCTATTGGGTGTATTGAATCTATCAGCTCGATTATACCTGTTAGATCTGTTCGAGGTGTTTGAGGTGTTCGAGGTATTATTGAAATTATGATCAGGATTGTATCCTGGATTGTACAGCGAGCTGTGTACGTGTATTTCTCGGCTTGCTTTATCGCTTTGTGCATTTTTGCGATCAATCGTGACACAGGTAATTTCCTGCTCACCTGGGGTGTAAAAGGCCAGAGTGGCCGTAACTGTTGACTGCGGCACAACCCAGTCGGAAACATACGGAGCATTCCCTGCCCTGTTGGAATCCGTTGCTGAACATTGCACTTTGACCATGTCTCCGTCAGGATCTGAGCCCGCAGAGACAGAAAAAGAGGCTCTTTTACCGGAATTCACAGCAGAGGGATACGCGCTGATCTCCGGTTGACTTGGCGCTCGGTTGGCAAAGCGGATATTGATGGTCTTTCTCACTGAAGGACTGTTTCCTCCTTGTCGACTGTCCGATGTGCAGTAAATGTTTTTTTCACCGGGCGAAGAAAAGGTAACCGTTCCCTTGGCCTTTGCTTCTGGTGGCAGCCAATCTGACCGATAGGGATCATCGACTGTTCTGTTGGAATCGTCAGCAATACAGCCTATTCTAACCAGATCTCTGTTGCGGGGATCATGTCCGGCAACCAGTGTGATGTTGACCGGACTGTTGACCGCGCCCTGGTTGGGAACCTCTACGAGAGGTGCCGGAGTACTGGTGATTCGCCTCCGGGCAGGAACAGGGGGGAGAGTAGGGGCAGGAGGAGGCCCTGAGAGATCTCGTCTCGGCGCAACTGCTGATGGAGTACTGGAAAATTCTCTGCTCGGTACGGAAAATGCTAAAGTGTTCCGGCCCGGAGTAACCGTGATTGTTCGCTGGCTCAGGGAGCTGCTGGTGCCGTAGCTGTCCAAGGTATTGCAGAAAATAGCCTGCGTTCCTGTTGCATGAAAGGTCAGGGGGATATTGATGGTATCGCCGCTGTAAATCCAGTCGGAACGATATGGGCTGCTCGGGGTGTTGTCAGAACTACTGGCCGTACATTGAACCCTGACCATATCATTGCTGCGTGTTTGTCCCGCAGTCACAGCAAGAGTAACAGCTGTGTTTATTGCTGTTCTTGTCGGAGTTTCTTCGATAATGGGACGTTGTGGCCCATTATATTCATTAACCGGCTGCGTAACGGGTTGTGAATCATCCCAGGAAATAGGCTCTCTTGCTGCTGCTGTTTCGTTTTTTGAGATTTGGATGGGACCGACCCAGGCATAGCCAACATTATTGGTTATGGTTGCAAAAAAACGATGAGGAAAAGATGCAACAGTGCTGAGATCAAGCTGCAGTTTTGCCGCTTCGCTCCCTGGAGGCACTTTTCCTGCTGCGACGATCGGGCCGGTATGGCTTCCCGACCTGATACTGACGCTGTTTGCGTTATAAAAAGGGCCTTTTTTTGAGGTAATTTTGAATGTTACACCGGATTCTTCGACACGGGCATTCATATTCAAAATTTCTCCCCAGGTGCCTCCCCCACTGTCGGTCGTTTCAATATCCGCCTGATATTGCGCAGAGGAATACGGACTGCTGTCCGGGTATTGGGCAAAAGCATTATTGCCGATGACCATACAACAACAGATGACGAGCAGGAGCAGATTGCTCCGGGCTGTGCATGTATTGTTTTGCAGCTGGGTCTTGTTTATCAAGGAATTCATGGTCGGCCTCCGAGGATCAATTCTATAACGTTCGGCATTGCACGAACTGTCATCAGTTAAACTGTCATCACTTGGTTTATTCTGCCCGTCGAACAATATGAGGAAATGCGGGTAGAGGAAAAGACATATGCATAATGGTTGTAAACTATAAGAAGATTTCTGTCAAAAAGAAATATATGTCAGCGCGTTGCAGGCAGGCGAAGTGGTGAACGCCAGGAAGAACGCTGAAAAAGCTTTTATTCGGGCTGTAAACAGAGGAGTAAAGAGGGTATAGTCTGCCTTTTGAAGGAAATTTAAAAGGTATTTGAAAAATATTTGAAGATATTTTTTAATTGAGGGCGAGAGAAGGGGTACTGTGATTTTCTTGATAACAGCGGCAACGGATATGGAGATGCAGGCATTTCTTGATGCTATAGATGCCCAAGGTGATCAGGAGGATACGTGCCGCCTTGGTTGCCGACTTATTACAGGAATCGGGCCGGTGGAAACGACGCTCTCGCTTGCGGGTATCCTTCATAAGCAACCGGAGATAGATTGCGTGTTGAATTTCGGTATTGCTGGGGCATACCTGGAAAACGATAGCTCGATTCAGGCTGGAATGCTTGATCTCTGCCTTGCTGAGCAGGAAGTTCTTGGTGATCTTGGGGTGCAGCTCGCGGATACGGTGGAACCCTTTAGGGGCGATTTGCCGGTTCGGGATCGGTTTGTGCTTGATTCAGGGCTTCTGGCAACAGCGGGCCGAATTTTGGGAGATGCGGGTATTGCCTATAAGCAGGGAAACTTTATCACGGTGAACTGCGCCAGCGGCACTCAGCGCCGGGGAAATCAGCTTGGGCGTCAGTTTCACGGGCTTTGTGAAAATATGGAAGGGGCAGCTGTGGCTCGGGTTTGTGAAGAATTTTCTCTACCTTGCCTGGAGGTTCGCTGTATCAGTAATATGGTGGAGGATCGGAACCTAGAAAAGTGGCGGCTCCGGGAGGCCTGTGTTCACGCGGGAAGGGCTGCCGCAGTTATTGCTGGGGAGATTACCCAGCGTTAAAACGCTGGGCTATTGGTATGCTGTCCCTTCGGGACGCTTTTACCGCCCCGTAGGGGCCGGATGAACATAGCCCAATGTTTTAACATTGGGTACGGAAGAGAAAAAGATGAAAGAGATATCCAGATGAGACTTTACCCCTCATCACCGTTTCCTCATGCAACGCTTGGGGATTGCGGAGAAATAGTTACAGGTTCAACGCCCTCCAAGTCCAAGGCTGAATTTTGGGGCGGCAAAGTTCCGTTTGTCACGCCAGCTCAACTCGGATTTCGTGATCCAGTCACAACTGCTAATGAATTCGTCACGATGGCTGGTGCGGAACGTGGTAGAATGCTGCCCGAAGGTGCTGTTCTTGTTTGCTGTATCGGCTCACTCGGCAAGACAGGTGTTGCCGGAGTTCCACTCATAACCAATCAGCAGATCAATGCAATAATCTTTGATCCTGACCAAGTTGAAGCACGGTACGGCTACTACGCTGCCCGTAAATTGACGCACTTACTTGAGCATTTCGCACCTTCGACAACCCTCAAGATTGTCAAAAAGAGTTCCTTCGCGAAGATGGAAATCCCTCTCCCGCCCCTAACCGAGCAAAAACGAATCGCAAAAATCCTGGATACAACAGATGCCCTGCGAGCCAAACGCCGCGAGGCCCTCGCCCAGCTCGATACCCTCCTGCAATCCACCTTTCTGAACATGTTCGGCGACCCGGTCACCAATCCGATGGGGTGGGATGACACTTCTCTACTCGGAGATATTGCCGACATCGTTTCCGGTCTAACGAAAGGGCGCAAACTCAATGGGAAAGAAACTCGTGAAGTTCCGTACTTGGCAGTAGTAAATGTTCAAGATCGACACCTTGTTCTTGATCCGCTAAAACGCATCGAAGCAACGGAAAAAGAAATCGAGAGATATCAACTCAAAAACAACGACTTGCTCCTGACAGAAGGTGGTGATCCTGATAAACTGGGAAGAGGTACTCTTTGGCACAATGAAGTAGCTGACTGTATTCACCAAAATCATGTCTTCCGAGTTCGACTGCATGTGGAAAGCATTCATCCCGTTTACTTGAATTGGTTGATCGGGAGCCCCAGGGGAAAACGATATTTTTTGAGACAGGCAAAGCAAACAACAGGGATTGCCACTATAAATCTTACCCAGCTTCGCAAATTCCCCCTAATCAAGCCTCCCCTCCCCCTCCAAGCCCAATTCGCCGCCATAGTAAAATCCGTAGAACAACAAAAGTCCCGCATGAAAACCCACCTATCCGAACTAGACACCCTCTTCGCAGCCCTTCAACAACGCGCCTTCAACGGGGACCTCTAAATTGCCCGATGCTCATTGATGTAGATTCTGGGAACCCGTGCGCTGATGTTGGTCAGGACTTCATAATTAATCGTGTCGAGTTGCTCAGCAAGTTCGTTCGCCGTGATTGCCTCCTCGCCCTGTTGGCCAATGAGCTGCACTTCATCCCCGATATATGCCT
>JBATKL010000751.1:0-1586 GCA_049669385.1 Candidatus Electrothrix sp.
CCTCACTGTAATCCCCTTCTTCCGCATCGCCCGATAATTCATCGCCGCGGCAACCGCATTGGAACGACCGCCCAATGCAACGAAATCAAGGGCCTTGAGAAATTCCTTTGCCTTTCTGAAATCACTATCATTACGGAACCCCTGCAAAACCTCCGTCAATATCAGGTCACCGATCAGTATTGGTTCATTCTGTAATAGCTCATCAAGCAGGTCTGTCTGCCAATTTATTTGACCGTTGAAATAGGCAATCCAAACCGATGAATCAACAAGGATCATTGATCCCGCCTCATTTCGTTCAGGTCTCCTTCCCATCGCAACTTGCCACGGAGAGATTTGATTTTCTGCTGCTTTTTCATCCGAACCAATAATTTTAAGCCTTCTTCCACAACAGCCTTTTTGGTGTGTAAATCGGTTAATTGTAAGGCTTCATTCATTAACCGGTCATCTATAACGATATTTGTTCTCATGGTAGCCTCCTTGTGTATTAATTTAACTAATCATACACACTCGTTTCCGTATTTGAAAGCATTATTTTTTGTCCAGCTTGGCCCTTTGTCCGAATCAGATCGCATTTTTCCCACCGAACCCCGGCGTCCTCCATCCAAGCCCGTAATCCTCTAAAAAACAACATCTTAATTTCTTGCGTTTTTTGCTAGCTAATGATAAACTAAGTCTCAAGACTAAGTCTTAACTTTGCTGTACGATAAAAATACAGATCCCGTCCAAGAGGCGAAACAGGAGGAACACGAAGAATGGAAACAGTCAATGTACATAAAGCGAAAACCCATTTATCCAGACTGCTGAACAGAGCCCATGCTGGGGAAGAGATCATTATCGCCAAGGCCGGTGTTCCCTATGCAAAGCTGGTCCCTGTTTCGCAGATAAAAGAAAGACAACCGGGGATTGCGCAGGGGGCTGTGACAGATGCTTTTTTTGAGCCCTTACCTGATGAGGAATTGGAGGGATGGGAAGGATGATCGTTCTGCTGGATACCCATATTTTTCTCTGGTGGCTTTTTGATGATCCCAAGTTGCCTGCGGGAATCAAGAAAAGCTTGCAACTGATCGACAACACCGTGCTTGTTAGTTCCGCATCGGTCTGGGAAATAAGCACAAAATTTCGTTTGGGCAAATTACCCGAAGCAGCCGCTGTTGCCGAGAATGTCCCGGTATGGATTGAAAAAGCAAGTTTTCAGGCACTTTCTGTCAGTCCGCAACATGCCCAACTTGCCGGGTCCTGGCAGATGGCACATCGAGATCCCTTTGACCGAATGCTGGCTGCTCAGGCAAAGCTGGAAGAAATCCCGCTGGCTACAGTGGACAGAGCTCTGGTGGATTTCCCGATTGAGATCATGAGGAAATAGGGGTGTAACCGCCGCCAAATAACAAGGTACAAAAAATGTCATTCAATCAAGGAGAATTAATCTTATATCAGACCGATGACGGTCAAACCGGGCTTGATGTCCAGCTTATTGACGAGACAGTCTGGCTGACGCAGAAACAAATGGGGGAGCTGTTTGATCGGGATTATAAAACCATTTCCAAACATATTAACAATATTTTTAAAGAGGGGGAGTTGGTTCAAGA
>JBATKL010000752.1:0-2551 GCA_049669385.1 Candidatus Electrothrix sp.
GGTTTTATTGTGAATGGGAAGCCACTTCAAGACTTTGGCTACAATCAATTAATCGAGTTAGTGGAAGCTGAAATTAAAGCAAATTATTAAGCTTAAACTGATCGTTACGGATCTAGGGAAGGGGAAGCGTAAAAGAAAACTGCGAGCCAACCCCTTCTTCTGATTCCACCCATATCTTACCGCCAAGCATTTCAACATACGCTTTGGAAATAGCAAGCCCCAACCCTGAGCCCTCAAAAGCTCTTGAGCATTCAATGTCAGCCTGTTCAAAGCGATTAAAAACAGCTTTAATCCTGGATTGCGGAATGCCTACCCCTGTATCTTTCACATAAAATTCCAACTCATTACAATCTTTACAATATTTATCCATCATTAATGAACAGCCAAGGGTTACACTCCCTTGATCAGTAAATTTGATCGCATTTTTAATCAAGCTTGAGAGTATTGCCTTAACTTTTTGTTTGTCAGTAAAAACGATTAAATCGCTCTCTGCAAGTGACGAGTTACACATCAGTTCAAGCCCTTTTGCAGCAGCTTTCATGTTGAAAAAATCATATTGCTCACGAATAAGTCGAGGAACATGTGTTTCCGTTTTTACAACATCAACCTCCCCAGCTTCAATTTTCGAAATATCAATAAGATCATTTATGGTATTCAACATACGCTTGCTGCTTTTTTGAATAAGCTTAATGTACCGACCCTGCTCTTCTCCCGTAAGATGCGGCTCTTTTAATAAATCGACAAACCCTAAAATACCATTCATCGGGGTACGGATTTCGTGGCTCATATTTGCAAGAAAGGCACTTTTTAAGCGGTCGCTTTCTTCAGCTTTTTCTTTAGCTTCGATTAATTCCCGTTCCACTTTCTTACGATCGGTTATGTCACTCAATGAAGTAACTCGAACCTTTTTCCCTTTGTAGTGCATCATTTCCCCTTGTATCATGCATGGAAATGTCGACCCATCTTTTTTGATGGCTAATGCTTCATAAGGTTGTGTGTAGCCGATAAGCATATTGCTTCTTACTTTTGCCCTGCATTCAGGGGCAATCCAGTCTGTTCCGTATCTGCCGATTGCTTCTTCCGTCGAATACCCGAATTTTTTCTCAGCACTCAGATTTTGTTCAATGCACCTGCCTTGCTCAGAAAGGAAAACACTTTCAAAGGCGGCTTCACTTAATCCGCGATATTTTGCCCTACTCTCCTCAAGTTCCAGCTCGGCCTGTCTGCGTTCAGAAATGTCATCAAATATGGCCGAGAATTCATCTTTCTTACATTTGAAAGCAAAAACAGAGTAATACTTCTTCGTTCGCTCGTGATACATTTCAAAATTGATTGGATTTCCCGTTATCACTACGTCACTAAATTTTGCAAACCATTCAGGCTCGGTTCCGGGCAACATTTCCGAGACCTTCTGACCCATTGCGGTTTCTTTTTTCAGGCCGGTAAACTCTTCGTAGGCCGGATTCATATCTTTATACATACAATCCGAAACATTTCCCTTTTCGTCATATATCACTTTGCAAAAAACAACACCAGCCAGCATCCTCTTAAACAAACTGTCAAATTTTTCTGCTCGTTCTTTAGATGCTTGCTTCACCAAAATGTGTTCTGTACCTTCTTCGTGTAAAGATTCTTTCAAGACATCATACCTTTCCTGTAAGATTTGTAATTCAAGAGCAAAATCTTCCTTGGTTTTGTCTTTATCATTCATGAAATTCTTCCTTTAAAAGGATATTTTCTTACAACCAAAATTACTGCCTACAGGGGTACTGTAACTTTTTAACTCGCTGCCGCTGCCTTGCAGATAGAAAACAGGGTCATTATTACACAGTAGCATGCTTTTCGATACCCACCATAACACCTTGATAAAACTACCACTCCAGAACAATTGCCGCAAGCGAAATATACTCCCCCGTTACGGCTCAGCCAAAATGCAAGCTTACCGCCTTCCCAACACTCCCTCCTTGACGCAACCTTCAACACCCTGTAAAATCGACCGCAGTCATTATTCATTTATAAGCAATAACTCTGTGGAATATACACCATGATCATCTCCGACCTTGCCGTCAAAAAAAGCATCTCCGTCCTGGTACTGTCCGCCCTGATCCTGGTGATGGGCACCTACAGTTATCTTACTCTGCCCCGTGAGGCAGAACCCGATATCAGCATCCCGCATATCTTTGTCTCCACCGCCTATCGAGGCGTAGCACCGGGCGATATCGAGAACTCGATAACCATTGAGATCGAAAACAAGTTGAAGAGCCTCGACGGCGTCAAGAACGTCAAGTCTGTCAGCTCTGAAGGTGAGTCGCTGATCGATGTGGAATTTACCTCTGGAGTGGATATTGACGATGCCCTGCGTAAGGTCAAGGACAAGGTGGACGAGGCCAAGGGGGAATTACCCACGGATCTGGAAGATGATCCCTATGTCTTTGAGGTCAATATCTCCGAAATGCCGATCCTGATTTTCTCCCTAGCCGGGACCTGCGGAGAGCGTTGCCTGAAGGAGATTGCCGATGATCTGGAAGATGAGATCGAAGGGGTACTCGGT
>JBATKL010000753.1:0-7330 GCA_049669385.1 Candidatus Electrothrix sp.
ATAATTGAAGATGCTGATCTGATTTTTCTGACCGGAGGCGACCAGCTGCGCCTGACAACCATTATAGGCGGGTCTGGATTATTTGAAGCCATTCAGAACCGGCTTGAAGCGGGAGCCCTTATTGCGGGAACCAGTGCCGGGGCCGCTGTCTTTTCCGATACCATGATTTACGAAGGACAAAGTGAAGACGGACTGTTCAAAGGAAGCGTCCTTACCACCTCTGGATTCGGTTTTGTAAAAAAAATCATCTTTGACACCCATTTCATGGCACGAGGCCGTATTGGCCGATTGGTTCAGATTGTTACAACAAACCCGACCTGCATCGGGGTTGGCATCGGTGAAGATTCCGGGGTTATTCTCAAAGGAGACGGGGAGGCGGAAATTATCGGTACAGGCCAAGTCATCATTGTTGACGGCAGCGATATTGACCATTCCAACATAATGGATATTCAACCCGGCAGCCCCATTGCCGTGGAAAATGTGCGCATTCATTCCTTAGTGAACGGATATGGATATAATTTCAAAAACAGGCGTTTTGTCGCCCCGTCAAACAATAACCCAGAGCATAGAGATGATTGAAATAAAAGAGTTACGAGCATTACATGGCCCTAATCGACATACTCGCCATTCAGCAATCTCCATGGTTTTGGATATCAAAGAGTACGAAAACCGTCCTTCGGATAAGATAGACGGATTTTCGGACCGGCTCTTACATCTTATTCCAAGTTTCCAAAAACATGAATGCTCCATTGGAAAACCAGGAGGGTTTATCCAAAGGCTTGAGAACGGAACCTGGGCCGGTCACATTATAGAGCATATAGCCATTGAGCTGCAATGCTTAGCTGGCATGGAAGTCGGCTACGGGAAAACCTTATGCACAGCGAAAAAAGGATTCTATATTGTAGTGTTCCGCTACCTGGTAGAATCTGTAGGATTACAAGCGGCAAAGGAGGCCGTCTCCCTGTTTGAAGCTGTGGCAGCAGGAAAGAGCTTCGACATCAACCGAGTTGTTGCCGAGCTCAAGGTCCTACGTGAAGATGATATGCTGGGACCGACCACCAGGAGCATTGTTGACGAAGCCGAATCAAGAGGCATCCCTTGTATCCGGCTGAATAAAAACAGTTATCTTCAGTTGGGATACGGCGCCCATCAAAAAAGGATTCAGGCTTCCATAACAAGTCAGACTTCAGCCATTGCCGTGGAAACCGCCGATGAAAAGACAAGTGTGAAGGAGCAGCTAGAAAAATCAGGGATTCCGGTGCCCAAGGGTCGAATGGTTACAACGGAAGAAGAGGCCCTAGCCGTGTTCGATGAAATCGGTGCTGCTGTTGTTGTCAAGCCGGATGTGGGCAATCATGGTAACGGGTCCACGGTCAATATTACTGACAGGAAGCAATTAACAAAAGCTTTTCAAGCGGCTAAAGCCTACTTCCCGGATGTCATTGTTGAAGAATATGTTCATGGCTTTGATTTTCGCCTGTTAGTCATCAACGGCAAGTTAGTTGCAGCAGCGAGGCGAGAACCTGCGCATGTTGTCGGCGATGGCATATCCTCCATTAAAGAACTCATTCGGCAAACCAATGCGGATTCCCGGCGCGGGTTTGGCCATGAAAAGGTGTTAACACAAATCGAAATTGATGACATGACGGAACGGCTCTTGTCGCTGAAAGGGCTTTCTCCGGCTTCCTCCCCCGGCAAAGGAGAAAAAATCTATTTGAAAACAACCGCTAACCTCAGTCAGGGAGGCACCGCCACTGACGTTACGGATGAGGTGAGTCCAGATATTCGTCTCATGGCTGAACGAACCGCTCGGATTATCGGACTGGATTGCGTCGGGGTAGATGCTTTGGCGCATGACATATCGCTTCCCCTGGATCAATCCGGTGTAAAAGTGGTTGAAGTAAATGCCGCACCCGGCTTCCGAATGCACCTGGATCCGACAAACGGCAAAGCCCGTGCTGTTGCACAACCGTTGGTGGATATGCTTTTCCCTCATGGTTACACTCAGGTTCCTGTTGTGGCCGTAACCGGGACAAACGGAAAAACAACGACCTGTAAACTCCTTACGCATACCTTGAAGTATTCGGGGAAAAACGTGGGGCTGGCCTGCACCACCGGCATTGAAATTGACGGGCACCCTATCTTGACCGGAGACTACAGCGGCCCGGAGGGAGCCGGTATTGTCATCAGGGAGCCTACCGTGGACCACATCGTCCTGGAAGTCGCCCGAGGGGGGATTGTCAGACGGGGTCTCGGGGTTGATGAAGTTGATGTGGGCGTTCTGCTCAATATCGGCAAGGACCATATCGGAACAGACTGGATCGAAACCCAGAGAGATCTGAGTCTGGCAAAGTCCACGGTAGTGGAAGCGGTCAAAAAATCAGGAACTTCAGTTCTCAACGCGGACGATCCCGTGACCATGAGCGTTTTGGATCGTGCCTGCGGCAATATTATTTTATTTTCTCTTGATCCTGATAATCAGAAGCTGGGAGAGCACATACAGGAAGGTGGAACCGTTGTCACTGTCGACAAACGCAATGTTATCATCAGAAACAGCGAACTGGATATCATTCTCTGCGAGCTTGAAAAAATCCCCCTTACCTTTGGAGGCATCGTTGATTTTAATATCTCCAATGCTCTCGCCGCTGTCGGGGCTTTACATGGATTACATCTCCCTATAGAACAGATTCGCAATGGAATTATGACCTTTCATCCTTCGGCCAACCAAAACCCAGGCCGAATGAACTTGTTCGATTTTCAAAAATTCAAGGTTCTTGTCGACTACGGTCATAACCAAGAATCAGCTCAGGCTATGGCCAAGTTACTGCCTCGACTCTCACAGGGACGAAAAGTCGCCTTATGCCACGGAACAGGCAGCCGCACAGATGAACAAATCATTGAATACGGCACAGCCCTAGCCTCGGTCTTTGATTATATCGTGTTGGCGGATTTAGATCCCCGCAACCGGCCTCAGGGAGAAACTGTCGGACTGGTTCGCAAGGGACTGCTTCAAGGAGGCTTCAAAGAGGAACATGTCGAAATCGTTCCTGACTCGATCATTTCAGATCCAAGAAAGGCGGTGGATTGTCTTTTTGCCCAAGCGGAATCCGGCGATCTGCTGGTCATTCATCCTGATGAACTCGAACCTGTTCTGAGTCAGGTCATGGAGCGCTACCGGCAGATCGTGACGCTTATCTGATTGATGAAAGGCGATGAGCGATGAACGTCGCCTTTTACTTCTCTGCGATTACGGTTGCGAGCCAAAGGAATATGGAACTCTCTTGAATAATATGATCAAAGCAAACCAGCCACCCAAAAAGCATCAACCAAAAGGACTGCCCATCCTGCACGAGGACAAGGATATCATTGTGGTGGTGAAACCGGCTGGGCTGCTGACCGTCGGCACTGATCGGGAAAAGTCGAGAACGGCCCATTATCTGCTCAATGAGTATGTCCGCAAGGGGAATCCCAAATCACGCAAGAGGGTGTATGTGGTCCATCGCCTGGATAAGGACACGTCTGGGGTACTTATTTTTGCCAAAAGCGAACAGACCAAAAAAATCTTGCAGGAGAACTGGGAAAATACCGAAAAACACTACCTGGCTATTGTTCACGGTCGACTGACGGAGAAAGAGGGAACGATCTCCTCCTATCTGGTCGAGAATACAGCCCAGAAGGTTTACTCGACTCGTGATCCTACGCAGGGGAAGCTCTCACATACGGCCTACAACGTTTCAAAAGAGTCAAAAGGGTTCAGCTTGGTTGACATTCATCTTCTTACTGGCCGCAAGCACCAGATTCGCGTCCATTTTGCGGAAAAAGGTCATCCCGTCGCCGGAGACAAAAAATACGAGACCAAGAACGTCGGTTCAAAACGGCTGGCCCTCCATGCCCGCTCAATTTCTTTCCCCCATCCCTCAACCCATAAGCTCATGACGTTTGACACCGGGATGCCGGATGATTTTATCAGACTGTTCCGTCAGCTGTAGTCGGATAGGTCTGCATCGGCTCTCTCAGAAACTTAAAACAAGGAGGAAAATTACACAGCCAGTTGTTCGACACGGAACGTTTGAGTAACGATTAAGTAACGTTATGTAACAAAAAACAAAGGCGGAGTGAAAATTATGAAGACAAAACAAGCAATAGAATCACGACGAGCTGTAAAGCACTATGATGCAAACCACGAGATGACACCCGAAGAGATTAATGAGATCTTATCATTAGCCATTCTCTCTCCTACAGCATTCAATATTCAAAACTGGCGTTTTGTTGTGGTAACAGATACAGAGTTACGGAAACAAATCAGGGCAGTATCTTGGGATCAAGCGCAAGTTACAGATGCATCCTTATTCATTGTTCTCTGTGCCGATCTGAAATCATGGGAGAAAAAACCTGATCGATACTGGGTTAATGCTCCAAAAGAAGTTCAGGAATTTATGATTCCAGCTATTGATGCTTACTATCGAGGCAAAGATCAGGTCCAGAGAGATGAGGCGATGAGATCTTGTGGCATCGCCGCACAAACATTAATGATTTCTGCAAAATCGATGGGCTATGATTCATGCCCAATGGATGGCTTTGATTTCGAAAAAGTTGCTGAACTTATCAAGCTCCCTGCGGACCATGTCATTGCACTGTTTGTGGCAATTGGCAAGGGCACAAAAGAGGCGTGGCCGAGACCGGGGCAGCTTGATCTTGACGATGTTGTTATCAAAAACAGTTTTGCGTAGCAACATAATAGCCAAGTAGGTCTGTTTGAGATCAACGAAAACGGACAGCTCATTTTCCACATAGTCTGATTTCGCTACACTCAATCCGACCTACTCATCTGAGCGTGAAATTTCACTGCGAGATCTAAGCGACTCCGCAGTCAGTAGACAGTAAGCAAAAAGGTAAATCACCAATTTTTTCATATCAGAACCTTTGTTCATTTGATCCTCTTGTTTTCCCTAATCATTGCAGCAATCCTTACGCACTCTTTTTTTTAAAATCGCTCCATTTTTTTGGGCATACTCATGAGCCTCATCGTCTAATTTTGTCCTCCACATATATGCCTCCTGCATATTCGCCCCTGTCAACTGTACTCCCCTGAGATCAGCATTGCTCAAGCCAGCTCGTTGCAGGTTGGCATTCATCAGGACGGCATTCTGTAAATTAGCTGTCCTTAAACGGGCCTTTTCAAGATTGCAGGCTGTGAGGTCGGCTCTTTCGAAGTTAACTTTCTCCGAATATGTGAGACTAAGATCGGCATCGGAAAGATTGGCATCGGAAAAATTCGCTCCGGCAAGAGCTCTGTCGTGCAGATTCGCCCCGGATAAATTTGCGGAAGAAAAATCTGTATTAAAGGCGGATCCATTTTCCATACGGACTTTTTTTAGATTGGCTCCATTCAGGTTGGAGTCGCTGAGATTGGCGCTTGTCAAATGGCTCCCTTCCAGATCAGCTTTCCGCAGATCGGCACCACGGAGGTCGGCACCACGGAGGTCGCAACTCCTGCATTCATTTGTTGCCAGCAGTTTCTTTAGGTCATCCGGGTCGAAAGCAGCAGATGAATTGCAGGACAGCTGCATGATCACTCCTAACATCATACTGATAATAATATTTTTTCTCATGGTTGTTTTCTAGCTGATCGGTTCTCTTCTTTTTTGTTTCTTTAAATCAGTCATCGCACTCCTTGACCGGTGCCTTTTTTCTAAAAACTGCTCCGTTTTTTTGGGCATACTCTCGGGCCGCATCGTCCAGTTTTGTATTCCACATATACGCCTCCTGCATAGTAGCGCCCATGAGCTGTACTCCGGTAAGCTCCGCACTCCTCAAACTAGTACACCAACCGCTAAATCTTGTTAATAACTCAGACCGCCACAGCTAACAGTAATAATAGTAAGTTTCTTGAGTCACTGATGTAGAGTTATTATTAAAACTTGCCGGTTGCTGTACTAGCTTCTTGCAAATCAGCTTGGCTGAGGATGGCATGTTGCAGGTTTGCCATCCTCAAATTTGTTTTCTTCAGATTGCAACCTGTCAGGTTGGCTCTTTGAAAGTCGGCTTTTTCTAAGTATGCAATACTCAAATCAGCACCGGAAAGATCAGCAGCAGAGAAATTCGATTCGGCAAGATTAGCATCATGAAAATCCGCACCGGACAAAACAGCTGAAGAAAAATTGGCTTTGGAACCACGACCTCCTCTGAAATTAACGTTTGCTAGGTTTGCGTTTGCCAGATTTGCCATGGAAATAAAAGCATTTTCCAGATCAGCTCCCTTTAGATCAGCATCGCGGAGATTACACCCTCTGTACTTATTGGTTGTCAGAAGCCTCTTTATATGATCCGGATTGAAAGCCGCCACCGGTTGGCAGGATATGTTGATAAAAAATCCGCAGCCTATGATAATAGTTAAAATATTTTTCATGATTTCGTATGGATAAATTTTCAATAGTCCCTTTAGTCTAAGCCGAGTAGGTCTGCTTGAGTAAAACGAAAGCAGACAGTTCATTCCTTAAATTGTCTGATTTCGCTGCACTCAATCAGACCTACTCATCTCACTCCCTGCCTCGATACTCCGCAACCAACTCCACCAGATCCTCACCATACTTCTGCAAAGTCATCTTCCCCACTCCATGAATTTTTTTCAGATCAACCAGATTATCCGGCAGGGCAACAGCGATCAGAATCAGGGTCCGCTGATGGAGAATCTGAAAATGAGCAAGATCCAGTTCCTTGGCCTTTTTTGCCCGCCAAGCCTTCAACGCCTTGAACAGCTCAGGATGTTCGACATCCGCTTCAGAGTATTCCGGCCCTTGCTGTTTTTTCGCCTTTTCCGGAACAAAATTGATCTCAGCCGCAGAAACAGCCCGCAGATATCTTGACGGTGCAAATCCCTGTTCACAGGAACGGACTCCGGCCAGCTTCACAGCCAGATCCAGCTTCAGGTTGTTCAGGACATTATTTATCTTTTTGCCAAGCTCCTTATTATCCGTATCAATATGCAGCTTGGAGATGGAATCAGCAAAGATCAGGTTGAATTTCTCCTGAAACCAGCCGGATGCCTTGCAGGCCCGTTCCTGAATATGCGAATCCGACTCGGGCAACTTCCCTTGCATAAAAATATCATGCAGTTGATTCCTAAAATTCTCGCTAATCAGAAAAATATCCTCCACCGCCTGGTCCTCCAGCACCTCAAGATCGGCAATGCTGATGCCCATAACCTGGACAAGCCGATCATTCCCCTGAAGCAGGTGAAGAAAATAGCCCAGCCGGTCACGCAGCTGCTTGAAATTAAAACACTCTACCAGCAGTTTCTGCTGAAAACCGATTTTGGCCTTCTGGAGCT
>JBATKL010000754.1:0-4330 GCA_049669385.1 Candidatus Electrothrix sp.
TTGCGGAAAAAGTACTTGCAGAGGCTCTTCACTTACAGGATAAACAATTCGGATTTACAGAATTAATCAACAGGTATTCTGATAAGCATCATGCCTATGAAATCGGTGATACGGGGTTTTTCGCTGAAACAGGAGGGCTGGCGGATGCGGACCCGGAGTTTGTTGACAAGGCATTTAAGGCATTTGCTCTCGGTAAGACTCTCAGTAAAAAAGGGGCGGTTGCCGACAAGTTGCTTGAAACCTCGTTCGGTTTTCATATCGTAATGCCGGTCGGCAGACGATCAGCCTTTCACAGAGAATTTTCTGAAGTAACGCGTGAAATTGAGCGAAAGATACATCAAGAGATCATAGCGGCTGACAAAAAGGCTTATGTACAACGCCTGAATCGGGCTGCCGATGTTGCGATTGACCGAGACAGGGTAAAAGAACTCAGCAGAACTGTTTATAAAAAATAGCAGATAGCGGTAAGCGGTAGAATCGCCCAACCTCCTGACGGCTAACTGGAGACGTAATGAAATCACAGAAAAATAATTGGGTATCCTTGGCTGTAATGCTGTTGCTGCTCTGTCTAGCAAACAGTGTCAATGCCAAAATTTCGGAACCGGATCATATTATTTACGGCATTCTACCGAATGCGGCAAATGTAATATCATTTCAGGTGGATGGTAAGGAGATTGCAGCCTATACAAGAGGTGATAAACGTGGGGTCGGTGACTATTTTATCCTGAGAGTACCAATTGATTCCATCAATCCCCAAGTATCCAAAACTATCAGACCGCAAACACAAGGAGGGCTATTTCTGGATGCTGAATCAGAGCCCGCCATGATGGTTGTTATCGGCAACAAAGGAATCGCACAACGGGTTTCTCTACCGGGTACACCTATTGACACTGATGGAGACGGTATAGAGGATAATGAAGATAATTGTCCGGACATCGCTAACAATGAACAGAATGATGCTAATGCTGATGGTCAGGGGGATGCGTGTGACGGTGATTCAGATACTGACAGGGACGGATATTCGGACATGCAGGAATATTTAAATTTCGAGGCTGGTATCCTAGATCCTGAAGGGTACGGGTTTGACCCGGTAACGATCAATGCTCCGGAAGGAGTTGGGTATACAGGTACGAAGCCTGCAGGTGCATTGATTCCGATCCTCTTCCTGCTGCTGAATGATGACGAGCAGTTGTAATTGATTTAAAACCCGGCGTCCCCGGTTCACGGGGACACTATCCGCCTCCAAGGCGGCTGGCATCTACTCAAATGCTCAGGATGAACCAGCCGCCTTTCTTCTGCGTATCGTCCAAAGGATAATTCCCATACCGACCAGAACCATACTCAGTACCTGTCCCATCGTCATGCCGAACAGAACTGTGCCGAGATGGGCATCAGGCTCACGGACAAATTCGACAAGAAAACGGAAAAAACCGTAGAGAATCATAGCCAAGGCTGTCATAGAGCCATGCGGCCAGCCGGAGAGCTGTTTTCCGTCCTGACCCGTCTGCCAAGGTTTCCCTTTGAGCAACCAGAGTACGATGAACATAATAACTCCTTCCAGAAAGGCCTCGTAGAGCTGAGAAGGATGCCTCGGAAAAGGGCCGCCGTAGGGAAAAACCAAGCCCCAAGGGAGATCCGTGGCTCTGCCGTACAGTTCGCCATTGATAAAATTGCCAAGTCTGCCGAGCCCAACGCCAATGGGAGCGGTGACCGTGTAGATATCCACAATTTTCCAGGCATCAAGGTTATGTCGTTTGCTGTATATAGCCAAGGCGATCAGCACGCCAAGGGCTCCGCCGTGAAAAGACATGCCTCCCTGCCAGGTGGCGAAGATCTCCAGAGGATGCTTGAGGAAATAGGGGAGGTTGTAAAAAAGGACATAACCCAGCCTGCCGCCGAGAACAACTCCGGCCACGATGGCTATATTCAGATTATCCAGGTGGTCGAGCAGTCGATCCCACTTAAATTTCTTGGCCTGATAGCTCACCAACAGGTAACAGGCCAAGAACCCGATGATGTACATTAGGCCGTACCAGCGGACATGGAAAGGGCCAAGGGAGAAGAGGATGGGATCGATCTTGGGGAAGGTAAGCATAACCTATTGTTGTTTTGTGTTTTATGTAGTTACAGGGTAGGGGCAGACCTCTATGTCTGCCCGGTATAAAAGGGCGAACACACAGGTTCGCACCCTACAACATTCTACAAGAATAATAGTGTTTATAACACAGGGGGAGATGCCCTGTGTTCGCCCTGAGTAATTTCACGAACCCTTCATACTCTCACGAAAAAGGGCATTCAGCTCTTCTCTTACTTCAGAACACTCGTTGATGTCAGGACGCCCTTGCCCGTGAAAGGCCGTACCATGCCGTTCCGTTTCAGCAGCGATAAATGCATTGATCACTGGGATCGAAGCTCCAAGACCAAGTTCTGGAGTCACCCGTTTCACCTCAAGCAGACTGCGTATCTCTTGGCGAATTTCCGACGGCGCAACGGATTCCACGAGGCGCTCGAACTCTACCGGCGGAAGACCCTTACCCGCCTCAATGTAGCGTATCGCAAGCAGCGGACGGAGCACGTAAAAGTACTTCTTGAGCTTGACCTTGTCTCTGAAGAGATACTCGCGGGCGTTTCTTCGCGCCATGTGGCTGTAATGATAGCAGAGAGCTACGTTGCTGATTGCCCGTGGTGCGAGATTCCTGAGCTTAGCCGCAAAATCTCCTTGCTCAATGTAGCAAATGGGACTGTTGAGCCACTCTAATAAGGCTCCGTTTGTTCGGGTGAACAGGTAGAGTGCCTTGCGCAGGTCCCAGCCAGAGCAGTCAATTTCATCGACGATCGGATACTCAATCACGTCTCGCCGACGCTCTATGTCAAAGGAGAGATACCAGTCTTCCTCGTGAACGTATATGAAGCGAACATCATAGTCTGAATCCGGGGAGGCGAAGCCCCAAGCCCGGCTGCCGGATTCGCAGCAATAGAGAATGCGGACGTTGTGCTCGCGCTCTGCATCGGCGAGACGGCGGGAGATTTCTTGAGAAATTTCGGGGTTGATTTCTCGGTTGGAGGGCTTGATTTTCATGATGTTTAACGGTCGTCGTTACGTTATACTGGTGCCCAATCTCTGCTTGGGCATCTTGAATATAGAAGCTCCGGCTTCGGGAAATGAAGCGGAGCTTCAAAAAAAGTAGTTCCCAAGCCGGAGCTTGGGAACCAGACAAACTCTTCAACTTTACGCCTCATCATCTGCGCCTTTCTGATCCAGCTGCTTGACCATCCGGTCAAAGTCACTCTCAAAGAGATGATCTTGAACAATACGGTACTTTTCAAATTCACACACAGCATGTTTTTGGGCCAGCTTTGCTGTCACCTTGCCAGCGTTTTGGAGAACCTCACGGTCGTCAAACTCCAGAAACATATCCAGCCGTTTGGCCCAGTCTTCCATAGTCATGGGAATCTTTCGTCGTGCTCGTTCTTCAGCCAGATCCAAATAGGCATTGACGATTCGCCCCAATGATTGCAACTCATCGTGTGACAAATAATTTTTGGCCACAGATACATCGGTCTTTAAAATTTTGCCGTTCGGGGCCTTTTCCCATGTGGTCAATCCCATATTGGCTTTACTGCTGTCTGCTCGCTGCATGATCAGTTCGGCTGCTGTGTAGCCATGAATGGAGAAATGCAGTTTATTCTGGACCTTGGCAAAAAACGTCTTGGTGGTCGGTGCGTCTTTATTGTAATCTAAACTGGTAGCATAAATGTCGGTAATTTTTTGGTAAAATCGACGTTCGCTGAGCCGGATCTCCCGGACCTCTTCAAGCAAACGCTCAAAGTAATCTTCTCCGAGGAAGGCTCCGTTTTCCATCCTCTTTTTATCCAGCACATAGCCCTTGACGGCAAATTCCTTCAACACTTGGGTGGCCCACTGCCGGAATTGCGTTGCACGAACCGAGTTTACACGGTAACCAACTGAAATAATGGCATCAAGGTTGTGGAAATCAATTTGCCTAGTTACTTCTCGCTTACCCTCGATTTGAACTATTCGAAATTTTCGAATAGTTGTTTCTGGTTGAATTTCACCACTCTCAAACACCTCTTTCAGATGATAGTTGATGGTATTCACTCCTACGCCAAAAAGCTGCGCCATCAATTTTTGTGAGAGCCAGATCGTCTCATCTTCGTACCGAGCCTCAATACTTTGCTCGCCCGCTTGGGTGGTAAAGATCAGAAACTCTGCCGTGCTGTTGCGGATTAGCTGCTTTCCTTTTCTTTCATCCATAAAAATTTTCCCCGGTATTATGCGTTCATTCCGGGGCAGTTCATAGGTCTATTG
>JBATKL010000755.1:0-3215 GCA_049669385.1 Candidatus Electrothrix sp.
GGCATTGACCGACCAAGGGGCAAGTTGTCCCTTTATCGCATTACATAGCTTCTCGGATGCAGCCAGAAAACCGAGCCGCAGACCGGGTACAGCAAAAAGCTTGGTCAGAGAGCAGAGGGTGATGATATTCTCCCGGCAGCCAGCCAGCGAGCTGTACCCCGTGACGAATCCGGCAAAGGCCTCATCCAGGAGGAAGAGAACTTCCGGGTGCTGATCTGCCAAGGCCAGCAAGGCCTCTCGATCATTCATCCTGCCGGTGGGATTATTGGGCTGGCCAAGAATGACGAGGTCTCCGGCTTGAAGCTGGGCGGCAATCACCGACAGATTCGGCTGAAAATCATTTTCCGGTGATAAGGACAGAGTGAGCACCTCCACTCCGGCCTGTTCGCAGGCTTGGCGATAATCAATATAGGCAGGAACCGGGATGACTGCCCTCTGTAATCTTTCTATAGGCTGTAGGGGCAGGTCCCTGTGCCTGCCCGATGTATAAGGGCGAACACAGGGGTTCGTCCCTACGGTGCTAAGGGCGCGAAGGGTCGCATAGAGCAAATCCGAGGTGCCGTTGCCGGGCAGGATCTGTTTCTCAGGTAATCGATACTGTTTAGCAAGGGCCTGTACCAACTCCTTAGAGTGGAGGTCAGGATAATGGACGATATCTTGCATGCGGGCGGCCAGCACGTTCCAGAGAGCGTCAGGAGGGCCAAGTGGATTGATATTGGCGCTGAAATCAAGAATATCTTCCGGCTGGCAACCCAGTTGAGCTGCCATTTTTTTGATATTACCGCCATGACCGCTATGACCGCTATAGGTGCTTTTGTCGCTGGTGCGCTTATCGCTCATTATAGACCACCTCCTATTTTGAGGATAAAAACGAGGGCTGTCACTGCTTCGGCCAGCTCGCAGGCTGCGCCCAGAGTATCCCCGGTCACCCCGCCGATCTTCTGACGACAGAAAAGGGCAAAGAGGGTTGTCACGAGCAGAACGGCAAAGACCGCCAAAATTCCCAGAGGACCTGCCGTAGCCCAAGAAAGACCGCTCAAAACCAGTAGGGCAGCCAAAGCCCTGAGTCGAGCCTGTTGCGTATCAAAGGCATCCTTGAATAGGCTGCCCAACCCGCCTTCCGACCGCGCATAGGGCAACATGGCCATGAGCAGCAGGATGGCAACGCGACCGGCAATGGGCATCAGAAAAACAGCAATAAGAAGCTGATTATTCATGGAGGCCAGACAGGCTATCTTGAGGGAGAGGAGTAGAACCAGGGCCATCACGCCCATAGCCCCGGATGCTGAATCCCGCATGATCTCCAGCATCCGTTCCCTCGGACGGGAACTGAAAAAACCGTCTGCTGTGTCGGCCAGCCCGTCCAGATGAAGCCCGCCGGAAAAGGACAACAGAATGAAAACGGTGAGCACCGCTGTTACCGCAGGAGGCAGAACCTGGCTCAGGCACCAGGTCAGGGGCAGGGCAATACAGGCGAAGAGCAGTCCGACCAAGGGGAAAAAAGGCACTGCTCGGGCCAGTTCTTCTTCACTGGTACCGAGGCTGCCTGCACAAGGGATTATCGAGAGAAAACGTAGGGCCGCGACAAAAGAACCAATCACCGTGATGATGGTCCTGTTCAGTGGTCGACGGGTCCTTGGCTCAGTATTCCTTTGCTGACTTTTTTGCTGCTCAGGAGCTTTTCTCTGAAACCGTGATGTTTTTTTTCTGCGCCGATTGCCGGAGCTGCGCTTGCTCAATAAGCTCATTTGATTGGTGTCCCGGTTACCCCGGCATCAGCAAAGGTGGCCACCTCGGTGAGCACGGCCACCGCAGCCTCCACCACGTTCATGGCCAAGGCAGCTCCGGTGCCCTCGCCGAGGCGAAGGTTGAGGTCCAGCAGCGGTTTGCAGCCGAGTTTCTCCTGCATAACAGCATGTCCTTGCTCTACCGAGCGATGAGCGCAGATGATATAATCCCGCACAAAGGGTTCGAGCTTGCAGGCGATCAGTGCCCCGGCTGTGGAAATAAAGCCGTCCACTAGCACCGGTTTTTGATGGGCTGCAGCCCCTATGATTAACCCCGCAATACCGCCGATTTCATAGCCGCCCACCTTGGCCAGCACGTCCAGCCCGTCCTCGGCATTGGGTTTATTCATTTGGAGGATCCGGGCCAATATTTCTTTTTTATGCTCCAACTGATCGTCATCAAGACCCGTTCCCCGCCCGGTCAGCTGGTCCAGCGTTTTATCGGTCATGGCAGCGATAATGGCCGTACTGGCTGTGGTGTTGCCGATCCCCATATCACCGGTGGCAAAGATATCCACCTCTGGGGCCATCTGCGTGGCCACCTCAATGCCCGCCTCCACGGCCATCACCGCCTGGGTGCGGGTCATGGCCGGTCCGTGGGCCATGTTTTCGGTCCCAGCAGCGATCTTTTTAGAGATAATTTTGCCCTTTTTCACCAAATCAGACAGGTCCTCGGTACAGCCCATATCCACCACAGATACTTCGGCCCCGGCTTGGCGGGCCAAGGCGTTAATGCCTGCGCCGCCATTTACAAAATTATGGACCATCTGGGCCGTGACCTCGGAAGGATATTTGGAAATCCCTTCTGCGGTGACCCCGTGATCGCCCACCATAATCACCACCCTTTTACGCTTCACCGGCGGATGCATGGAACGGGTCATCCCGGCCAGATCCACGGCCAGATCCATAAGATCGCCCAAGGCCCAATGGGGCATGGTCAGTTGTTCAAGCCGGGCCGTGGCCTTGTCCCGGTACTCGCTGTCCTGCGGGAAAATTTTACGAAAAGTGGCTTCAAGGAAATCAACGTTATCCGTTCTGTTGGGTGTGTAGGTTGTCGGCATGATAATTGAATTTGGTGTAGGGGCAGACCTGCGTGTCTGCCTGTTTATTCAGGAATAATTGAAGGGCGAACACAGGGGGTCGTCCCTACGAATTTGTGGGGTTGAACGAGTATTGCAGGGGCACGATACGTCGCGCCTCTACAGGATGTTCGGCTCTTTCAACCGCATCGGGATTCCGCAACTTACCAGAAAAACATGATCAGCAAAAGCAGCAATTACCTGATTGCAGCGTCCGACCAAATCACGGTAGCGCCGGACCAAGGGATTATCCGGGACAATACCCAGTCCCACCTCGTTAGTGACAAGAAAAACCTGCCCCTGATGATTACGGGCGGCACGGGCTAATTCTTCGGCCAAGGTGGACATT
>JBATKL010000756.1:0-2062 GCA_049669385.1 Candidatus Electrothrix sp.
CAGGGAGGAATATCATGAAAACAACAGGAGAATTGTATGAACACAGAGGGATGATCGCGTTTACTGGTGTTTTCCTTGCTGCTCTCGCCCTTTCGGCATGCGGCAATGAAAGACTAAGGGATCAGCAAGTGGGATATGAAAACCTGCCTGTCAATCAAACCGAGATCGCACTTCAGCAAAAGGAATCACGTACCGCCGGAGACCCTTCTGGTGCTCTGGCACTGCAGCAGGCGATGAATACTGACATAACAAATGCTGATACAACAGATTCTGTTCAGCCTGCCCTCTTTGACAACCTCATTGTACCGCCGGAACGGGAGCTACAGCTCTCTCCAGATGCACCTCTAGTATTTCCCATAGAAAACCCTATGGCGCTTCCTATAGGCGCTGGCGTCCCTCCTGTTGCGTTTCCATCTGCAACCGTTTCTGCGCCTCCTTCAGCACAGTGCCGGGTGGGCGATGTCGCAACGCCGTTGCGTGAAGTCGTCACGGCACTGGAAAAGGAGTCGCTGCTGTATAGGACCGGACCGCTGACAGACTGCTCTGGAATTTTTCATCGTGTTTTACTGGGCCTGAAATATCGATGTCCGGCAAAAGATTTTCCATCAGTGGAAAAATATCGGGATTCGCGAGCACTTGCCCGTTGGTATCATGAACGCGGGAAATTGCAGCTTGTCAAGAATGCCGTGAAAAGCACGGACCTGCTCAAGCCGGGAGTTGTGCTGTTTTTCGGGAAAAACGGTTTTACCTACAAGGATTTTTCCGTTAACGATCTGCTGGTACCGCAAAAAGGCATTGCCCATCTCGGAGTGGTCGTCAAGGTGCATCGGGACGAATCAGGCCAAGTGCTCCATTATGAGCTGTTCCACGGACACGGCAGAAAGGGTAAGACACCGGCTTCTATCACCAACTGGCATAAACGGACACCGAGCAGAGCAGGTTACCCGCCTCTTGGTAACGGACGACAGCAATGGGTAGCCATTGCCCGTCTTTAATTCCTGCCAGGACAACAGGAGAGGAAACGCCCTCGGTCGATCGCTGCGTACATCGTTGCGTACATCGTTGCGTACTGCTGAAAAAACAGCGGACCAAGGGCGGATGTGTTCAAGGAGATTGACACCGAATTCCTACCCTGCAACCTGAGTAATCTCCGCAATACAATACCATTCAATACCATTCAATACCATTGAACACACTCTTGGAGAGGGAATCATGAAACGTCGCTTATTTCTATCCTTAGGCATCAAGGCTGCTGTCGGGTTTGTTCTGGCTCAGGCCGCACCGGCCTGGGCTCTTCCCCAGATCTCTAGGAAAAACAACCCTAGAGTACTGTCATTCTATCATACTCATACGCGCGAACACCTTACCATCACCTATGCGAAGGCCGGGATATATGATCCGGTCGCTTTGAAGAGGATCAATACCTATCTCAGAGATTTTCGTACGGCGGAAATCCATCCTATTGACCCTGCCCTGCTCGATATTCTCTGGACAATGCAACAAAAGATAGGCTGCAACAGAACCTATGAGATTATTTCCGGTTATCGATCCCCGGCAACAAACAATAAACTGCGCAACAGGAGCAAAGGGGTCGCGAAACGGAGCCTGCACATGAAGGGCATGGCTGTGGATATCCGCCTGAGCGGGCAAAACACTCGCCTTGTTCGGGACTGTGCGGTGTCCCTCCAATTCGGCGGGGTGGGCTATTATGCTGATTCCGATTTTGTCCATATCGACACAGGTAAGGTGCGAACTTGGTAATCTTGCACAACAAGGTTCCTGAAATCTTCGATTGATAGAGCATGGATTCCGTGCTATCATGTTACTTCAGATATAATCGTTAAAAAAATCAGGATACTGAAGATATTTGCTTATGATGGTAAAATAGTAAATGATTGAAAAATATCGATTATCACAAATGAGTTCGGAGGGTAAAATGGTTAGAGTTCCAAAATTCAGAGAGCCGATTCATCCGGGTGAGATGTTGATGGAAGAATTTCTTGAGCCGATGAAAATCACTCAACGTGAATTATCTCAAGCTCTTCATGTGCCATACCAGAGG
>JBATKL010000757.1:0-9297 GCA_049669385.1 Candidatus Electrothrix sp.
ATGCTGGTCCAGGCAAGGCTAAGACCGAGCTCTTTGAGCTGCTGGTGGAGGAAAAACTCATTGATCCCACCTTTATCACGGCCTATCCGGCTGAGGTCTCACCGCTGGCCCGTCGCAACGAGGAAGACCCGAACGTGACTGACCGCTTTGAGCTGTTCATCACCGGTCGAGAGCTGGCCAATGCCTTTTCTGAGCTGAATGATCCCGTTGATCAGCATGAGCGCTTTGCCAAGCAGATTGCAGAGCGTGGCGACGATGACGAGATTCATCCTGAGTTGGATGCGGATTATGTCCGGGCCTTGGAATACGGGATGCCTGCGGCAGCAGGGGAGGGCATCGGCATTGATCGGCTGGTGATGCTGCTCACGGATTCGCCGTCTATCCGGGACGTGATTCTCTTTCCGCAGCTGAAGGCTGAGGTGGTTGTTGAGCCTAAGAAGAAAAAGAAGAAGTAACGTTTATCGGGGGAGCTTGTGATTATGATGAGCACGATGTTCCCCCTTTATCTTCAACAATAACACCTCAGGCACCGAATCACGGGAAAGGTCAGCTGTTTTTTGCCCGGACGAATCGGGTGGATGTGCAGGATTCTTCTCTTCCAGCAGTTCAGTTGGGGGAGCATTAGTTAATCCCCATCTCCTCCATCTCTGAATCCACCATCAAAGCTCGAATCAAAGCCGTAGTCTAGGCCGGAAGATTGCCAACCATCAACAGCGTCCTGAACAGCATCCACACCGGATTCATTTACATCAATAGAGAATAGCTCGCCAATATCCGACAACACCTCCTCAGTATCAACAGGCTGATCCCCGAGGATAACCTGATTAATAATCGCCGGGTCAACAAAACACAGATAACCATGCCAGAGGAATTTCCCGTCCAATTTTTCTTGCTCAACCGTCCTTTCCACCTGCGCTTTTGTATAATGCCGACTTCTACCGTATCTCTTCCGCAAGAGCCGTTTGAGGTGGATGAGAAATTTCTTCAGCTTCTTCTTTTTTCTGCGTTTTTTGAAAAACATATCAATAGATTAAGCGAGATAATTCATAACTTTATCCCCAAACCGAATCAGTTCTTCGAGCTTTTTGCTGATTATCTCACAGTCACGTTAAGGATGGCTGCATCCTGACGGCTGAAATCCTCAGCAAATCCGTCCGGGTTAAAACCGTATTCCTCCCGCGCCCGAAACACGCAGCGCTGAATGGACTGTATTTTGTTGATAATGACATCATTCATACCGGATAAGCCCTCTTGGTTCGGTAAAAATCCTCAAGTATTCCCGCCCGCTCCTCATTCAGCTTTTGATAGAACGACAGAGTGAGCATTTCGAATTCATCCTTTGCATATTCATCCCCAACATACAAGAGCCTGCCATAGCTCACCACCTGATGCTGCATCACCGTGGACACCTGGCGCAGATTGAGGAGGTCCACGTCTCGTCCAAGCTGGTCGGCAAGTTCAAAGGCGCAGGGCGAGAACAATAAGGCTCCCCTTTCTTTTGCCTCTGCAATGGGCAGCAAAAGTCCGATATCCGCATCGCTGTCCGGTCCTTCCTCTCCGGTCGCCATTGAGCCGAACAAATATACTGCCTGCATCGCCGGATAATGTTTTAAAACCACAGTCTGGATATTTTGGTCTAGGGTTTCCTTGTCCATCATGACCTATTCCCCTTGCGCCTTCAGTAACGCACTCACCCTTTCAGCCAGCTCCTTCGTCTTCAACAACACTTCAGGCACCGAGTCCTTACCAAGAAGATCAACAATCCAACCCAGGCCAAAGGGTACCTTGCCCGGATCGGTGTAGACATGGTACAGCACCAGCGAACGCTTTGCATCCAGCTCTTCAATGCGCCAAAAGCCGGTGGTATCTTTGATGGTCTCTTTTTGTTTGAGGCCCGGCCATTGTTCGAGCTGCCATTCAATCAGTGAGGTTTGATCATCAGGCTCTGAAGCCTTCATCCTGACGCGGTATTTCTTGACCTTGCCTAGCGGGAGAGAAAGGGTGTAATTAAGCACCGCTGTGCTCTCATCCTGTTGGAGAATCTCAACGCGGCTGACATTGGGCATGAAATCGGGGTAGCGTGCATAATCCAGCACAATATCCAGAACAACCTCGCGCTTGGCCTCCATGATGGCCACGGCCTCAAAAATCTTGCCGGGTTTGCCGTTGGTGGGCTGCTCCCGGACAAGGACCTCTTTCTTTTCATGCACGGTCTGGCGTTCCTGGGTATTCAGGCGGATTGCAGATGCTGTTTTTGCAGAGCTCGGCAGAGGAAAAAAGAAAAACACAGAACATCCTGCCAAGATAATAAGCTGTCGTTTTTGCTTGCGGAACAACCTTTTCATGCTTTTTCCTCCGGTTATTCTTTTGTTTTTTTGCGAAACCGCGAGGTAAGGTTCTGACCCTTTGGAAAGGAATAATGTGTCTTGGGGAGGTGTTTCTCTATATCGCTGAGTTGCATTTCAAGGGCTTGCACTGAGAGAAGGATCTCCCAAAAGGAGAGAATAAGGGACAACATCAGCAAGACAAGACTGGTGCTGAAGATCAGCTTGCCCCAGAACAAATTTCCTGTAAAGAGGGTGAACAGGCAGAGCACACAAAGAAAAAAACTGGCTACCCCGCAGGCCTGCATATTTCTGATCAGATAGACCCGTTTGCGCAGGGTTCCGATCTGTCCGACGATAATATCAGTGGGAGTTTGTGAATATTGTGCATGCAGCGTACGAATGCGGTCACTGATTGTTTTAAAACGGTTGGTATAGGCAACCAGTAGGAGGGAAATTGCCGGAAAAAGCAGGGCTGGTGACGTAAGCGTGAGATCCATTAACCTGCCTGTTCGATGATGATATCAGCTAAGTTTTTTTTAGGTACATGATGCATACCGTTGTGCGGGGAGCAGGAGGGGGGGACAGAAAATAAGATCCTCGTTTTGGGCACAGGGACTGTAGGGACAAAGCCCCGGTGCGCCTGCCCGGTATGAAAGGGCGAACACGGGGGTTCTCCCTTACCGGTGCGAAGACCTACCGCAAAGGCGTGGTATGTTATTTCCTGTTGCATCCCTCCCTCAATGACAAATTATTAAATCAGTTGGAGGGAGTGGCAACCTCTTTCTTCTCGCTTGCCGGTGCAGTAGCTTGGTTGTCTCCTTGTGATCCGCGTGCCGTTGCAAGATCCTTCTTTAATGTATCATCCTGGACCAGTCTTTTTAGCTCATTTTTTGCATCCTCTTCTGCTTTTTTCTCGAATTCCAAGCCCATTTTTTCCAGGTCTATGTTGTTTGGCGATGTATCAGCAGCATAAAGCGTGGCTGTGAACGGCATAAGCAGGGCAATGGTTGCTGCAAGAAGTGTTGCTGCAAGAAGTAATTTTTTCATGTTTCCTCCCGAGGTTAATTGTAGAGCTTCAGGTTTTGATGCCCCGTCCTCTTTGGAATTTGAGGAGGACAGAGCGGTTCTTTGCTTTTTGTTATCTTTTTATCCCTGAATAGCGTATCCGCCGTCAACCACTACAGCCTGTCCGTGGATCATAGAGGCTGCATCGCTGCATAGAAACAGAGCAAGGTTTGCTACATCTTCTGGGGTGGTCAGACGACCGAGTGGGGTCATTTCAAGGGAGCGCCCGATGATCGCATCACGATTAGGAAATTTTTTCAGGGCATCAGTATCCACCACCCCGGCACTGATGGTGTTGACGGTAATATCCTTGGGGCCGAGTTCCACCGCAAGATGGCGCACCAGGGATTCCAAGGCTGCTTTAGATGCACCGACCACCGTGTAATTGGGTATGGCCCGCACTGCGCCAAGACTGGACACACCCAGGATTCTCCCGCCGTTTTTCATCATCGGGACAGCATGTTGGGTTAAAGTCAGCATGGCTCGGGCATTGATATCCATAGCCCAATTCCAATGGCGCTGCGTCAGCTCCATAGCCGGTTTCAGCACGCCAGAGGCTGCATTGGAAACCAGGATGTCCATGTTTTCATACGTGCCTTGGATTTCTTCGAACATCCTCTGTACATCACTTTCCTTGGCAACATTAGCCTTGATTGCAAGGCAGCCTACGCCGTGTTTTTCAATGGCGGCAACGGTTTCTTCCGCATCACGACGGTGCCGGACATAGTTAACCACAATATTGACGCCATGCTCTGCCAGGCGCACAGCGATTGCCCGCCCGATCCCTCGTGAGCCTCCGGTAATGAGAGCTGTTTTTCCCTGCAAGTGAAACATCTACTTATCCTCCTGTACAAAAAAAAGAAATGGTTCAGCACTGCTCCCTGTTTTTTCTCAGTTTTCTCTTCATCTCGTTGAAGTAAACCGAAAGTCGATTCAGATCAGAACAGACCGTGCTGATTGTTATTATAAATCATTTACAAGTGAATGTACCTTGCAGTGATTCTCTTTGCAAGAGTAATGATTATATTCACTTGCGGTTAATTTTCTCTAATATCCTGTCGTTGCTCATGAAAACCCTGCGAATACTGCTTTTCAAAAAACGGAAGGGGTTAAAGCGAACAGGGCTGAGGATGCCGGGAACCTGAAAATCATCGACCTGAAGATCTTCCGGTGTGGCGAGGGGGAAAGAGAGTTGCGAGAGAGCTGCTCCGTCTAAGCCAGCACGTTGGCAGGCGGCCATCACAGGGCTGTCTTGAGGGTCCACTTGGAGTATAGCATGGAGCGCCCTGTCTGCTGCCACCGCATTGGTTGAGGCGGCAAGAACACCAAGAGGGTAGGGTGTGCCATTAATAGGACCGCTCCCATGCATGGCGACAATGCCGTCAATAATATTGAGAGAAGAGGGCAGGGCTGCCGGAATACGAATAAGGCGGTCAAAGAACCCGTCTTTCTCGTGGCTTTTTGTGCCGCCGTGAGCCATATGCCACCAGGCCTTGCGTAAGCCGACAAGGCAACCGAAATAATTTTTCACCGCCATGGTGAGCCGGGCTTGGACGTGGGCCTTGACCCGTGGCATGTTAACGAAAAGATCGCATTCCAGCGCAGCGCGGGCCAGGACTGCCTGGCCGCCGCCAGGCAGTTCAATGGGTATGCCCTGCTGAAAAGGGCGGATCTGAACCCCGAGGTGTGCCAGTTCATCAAGCAGGTTCAGGTTCTTGAGGACGGAGGCCGCTGTGCCAAAGGCTGGAGAATCTCCAATACCGACCCGAGCGCCCTGGTCAATAAACCAACGGGCCACAGTAAGAATCAGGGCACCTTCTGTACAAGCAAGCGGGCCTGCCTTGGCGCTGATCAGGTTCGGTTTCAGGAGTACTACAGAGGAACCAAGGCTCGTACCAAGGTTCGTGCCAAGATTCGTTGGCAGCTCAAGTGTCTTTAGGATGCGGTCAAGGGCGGGCAAAAGGGTCTGCTCATCATAATTAGAGCAGGCTGTGAGGGCAACCGGGGAGATTTTTTTCAGCATAATGTGGCAATTCTTGTTATTCAGGAGGATTTCAGAGGAGGTAACGAAAAGAGAACCTACATATTTTACGTGAATCAATACCAAAATGTAAAGCAAATATCCTCGCTTTGTAAGAGGTTTTAGCAGGCTGAAATCGCTAATAACCTACGGTATGCAAAAGATAAAATAAGGAGGAGTTACCGCCTGTTTTGCCCTGTTTTCAGGGTTGGAAAAAATCGGCTAAGTCCTTTCAGCGCCCTGTTTCGCCTTGACAGAGATTTTCATGAATTATATATTCCGAACCAATTCTCATATATTTACTGAAAAAGAATGAGTCATCGACTCTACGCACGGGCACAACCCGGCGTCTCAAAAACAAGGAAAGGATTATCCGATGAGCAAAATTACAGGTGCACAAGCCTTCGTAAAATGTCTGCAGGAAGAAGGGGTTGATACCATTTTCGGTTTTCCTGGCGGTGTAATCATTGACCTGTATGATGAATTAGCAAATTCTTCGATCAAGAATCTGCTTGTTCGCCATGAACAGGGAGCTGTCCACGCAGCAGACGGTTATGCCAGAGCCAGCGGAAGAACCGGTGTCGCTCTGCTGACTTCCGGCCCCGGAGCGACTAACGGTGTGACCGGTATCGCCACCGCCTATATGGACTCCATACCTCTTGTCGTGTTTACCGGTCAGGTGCCCAGAGCATTGATAGGTAATGACGCCTTCCAAGAGGTCGACATCGTCGGCATTACCCGTCCCTGTACCAAGCATAATTATCTGGTCAGCAATCCGGAAGACCTTATTCCGACTATTCGGGAGGCTTTTTATCTGGCTTCTTCCGGTCGTCCTGGTCCTATTCTGGTTGATATTCCTAAAGATATTATCAGCTCGTTGGTAGATTTTACGGAGCGGGAAGAGATTCGTATGCGGACCTACCAGCCTCATGTTCAGCCCCATCCCGGTCAGATCGCCAAGGCCTGTCAGGCCATTTTGGAGGCAAAACGCCCGGTTCTTTACGTGGGTGGCGGTGTTATTCTTTCCAATTCAAGCAACGAGCTGACCGAGCTTGCCGAGAAAACCCAGATTCCAGTAACCATGACGCTGATGGGCCTTGGAGGCTTTCCTGGAACCAATCCTCTGTCGATGGGTATGCTGGGAATGCACGGCTCCTATGCTTCCAATATGATGGTGGCCAAGAGCGATCTGCTGATCGCGGTGGGTGCCCGCTTTGATGATCGTATTACCGGTCGTCTGGATAAATTCGCTCCAGATGCCAAGGTTATCCATATTGATATTGATCCAACCTCTATTTCAAAGAATGTTGTGGTTGATATCCCGATTGTTGCAGATTGTAAGCACGCTCTCACCGCAATGAACTCCTGGCTCGATAACCAAAAAGAATTTGACCGCAGTGCCTATGCAGAACGGTGTCAGCCGTGGCGTAATCAGGTTTATGAGTGGAACGAAAAGCACCCACTTGCCTATGTCGACGAAGGCGAGATCATCAAACCCCAGTTCGTTATTGAGACCATTGATCGTTTGACCGGGGGAGATGCTATCATCTCAACAGAGGTCGGCCAGAATCAGATGTGGTCTGCGCAGTTCTATAAGTTCAATAAGCCGCGCCATCTGCTCAGCTCTGGCGGGCTCGGCACCATGGGTTTTGGTTTGCCTGCGGCTATCGGAGCCCAAATGGCTTTCCCGGATGCCACGGTTATCGATATTGCAGGCGATGGCTCCATTCAGATGAATATCCAGGAGTTGGCCACAGCCAAGCAGTACAACACGCCGGTTAAGGTTGCTATCTTAAATAATAACTATCTTGGGATGGTTCGTCAGTGGCAGGAGCTGTTTTATGATAAGCGCTATGCCGGAACCGTTATGGAGGTCACTCCTGATTTTGTTGCGCTGGCAGAGGCCTACGGAGCAGCTGGTCTGCGTGCCAAAACCAAGAGCGAGGTTGAGCCGGTCATCAAAGAGGCCCTGGCGATTAAGGATAGGGCCGTGATTATGGACTTTGCCATTAAGCGTGAAGAGTGTGTTTTCCCTATGGTTCCAGCTGGTGGTGCCACAACGGAAATGCTGCTTGTCTGATATCAAACTAACTGCTTTCTTTCAGGGGCCTGTAGAACCGAATATTATATTCGGATCTCTAGGCTCCAGAAAATTTCGAACAGGATTTAACCAATGAAACATACTCTTTCCGTTTTACTCCAGAATAAACCCGGTGCGCTTTCCCGAGTTACAGGCCTTTTCAGCGGTCGGGGTTTTAATATTGAGAGCCTTTGCGTGGCCGAGACCTTTGACCCCAAAGTCTCCTGCCTGACTCTGGTGACCCGTGGCAATGAAGCCATTATTGAGCAGATCACCAAACAGCTCCATAAGCTGATTGATGTTATTAAGGTATCGGACATCAGCGAAGGGGAATATGTTGAGCGCGAAATGGTGCTTATCAGAGTGAAGGCTGAGGCGCAAACCAGGGCCGAGGTGCTGCGGGTGATTGATATCTTCCGAGGCAAGGTCGTGGATGTCAGCCCGACTTCCTATGCAGTGGAGATTACAGGGCCGGAATCCAAGATCAGGGCCGTGATTGACCTACTCCGTCCCATCGGTATTAAAGAGGTTATTCGGACCGGTACCATTGCTATGGCTCGTGCTCCAAAAAAATAATTTTGCAGTGATGATGCCCTGATTGCAGGGGCAGCAACAGCGAAGAAGTGCTTGTTATGAGGTATGATGCACCCCCCTGGGTGTGTCATGCCTCTTTTTTTTGTAGCACGGAGGTTTCAAAGCTCAAAGCTGTCAAGGCCGGGGAACTATTCACGCCCGGCCTTCCACATCTTGATTCCCAGAGATTCCCAGGACGACTAGAGGGAGTGAACAGTTACGCTCTAACTGCACCTCGTTCATTTTTCCGCTTCATCTATCTTGCTGCGCAATCGTTCCATGCTTGTGGTACGCCAGCCGACCTCTTGTTGCAATCGCTGGATCTCTTCTTCGGAGTCTGTTTTTTTGATACGGGCTTCAATGGCCTTGATTTGTTCGACCATGATCTCGTATCTGGAGTGCATGTTATCAATTGATTCCGCTTCGTCGGCCTTATCAAAGATGACAGAATCCATAGCTAAATCATCGATTGAATGCTGTTCGTCGGTCTCAGGGATGATTTGTTTTTTTGGCGAAAGGGTCCGTGTGAACATGAAGGTCGGGGAAACGATTTCTATCTCCGCATGATGCAAGGCATCAAGGATGTTCTCACGTAGCTTTGATCGGGTCGCCAGGAATTTCTTGACGTTTTTCAAGATTCCGGCAACCCGATATTCTACTGAGTAGTCACCAAGATGAGCGACTTGGACAAAAGGCTCTTCAAGCGGAACCTCTGCTGCGGCCTTGGTCAGCAGGTTTTTTACCTGAGCATGGGGCACATCATATCCCAGGGAAACAGTCGCAGAAATAACTGTTTTCTCCTTGCGAACAACCTTGCAGGGATTGGTGAGCAGGTAAAGATTCGGCAATGTTGTCAAATCACTGTCTTCTGTTTGAATCTCCGTATGAAGCAGCCCCCTCACTGTCACTTTACCAAAGTATTTTCCTACGCTCAAAAAATTGCCGGGGCGGAATCTGGAGATACTGGAGAGCATTATTCCGGCCATAAAATTGCTGATAAAGGTGGTGGAGGAGATGGCAATAGTAGCACTGATGATAATACCGAAAAAGGTGAGCAGAATTTCGGAGGTTCCCTTGTCAGGGGAAAAACGCAGGATGATGAACGGCGTTAATAAAAGAAGAACAGGTACGGCTATATAAATGCCTTTTCGTATTTTTTCGTCCATAGTTTTGTCTCCTATAGAATGATGAGCGGAAGATTATTCTTGTTGCGCCTGTGCCCATTCCAGCAC
>JBATKL010000758.1:0-2294 GCA_049669385.1 Candidatus Electrothrix sp.
ACCGCCAATCAGCTGACCATGGCCGGAGCCATCAGCGGGGCAGCCCTGGGTATCGGACTGGATACCTTAGCCGGGGGCATCACCTTCGGGGTTTTTACCGCAATTGGTGGGGCCTTTGGTGCGGCGGCAGCTGCCATGAAAGGCAAAGAGATGCTCACCGGCTCCCGCTTATTAGGCATGAAACTAGATCAGCAACAGCTTCAGGTCGGACCTGTGACCAATATGCAGCTGCTTTATATCCTCCTTGACCGGGCCCTGCTCTATTACAGCCATGTCATCAACTGGGCCCATGGCCGCCGAGATTATCGTCGAGATTATTCGGAGGCCATAACCTCTGAGGTCATAACCAATGCCGATGCGGAAGAGGAAGACAAGCAGGGCTATACCAGTGGCTGGTCGAAGCAGGAACGGCGGCTCTGTGATCGTTTTTTTAAAAAATTACAGAGCAGTTACATGCCAGACAGGGATCAGGCGGAAACGGAGCTGGTTGCGTTGCTTCGAGAAAAACTAGGGGAGATTTCGGAGGGAGGGTGAGGCTGAGCCAACCGTGGAAGGGCGTTTTGCGAAACGCCCCCTCTTTAACACCACGTTTTTTTTATATTTTCTATATAGAGCGACAGCTCTGAGGCAGAAAATTCAAGGTTCCGTTTGCGCCGTCCATAACAGCTTCCATACCAATAGGTAAGGCCACGTTACCTCGCTGATGACCAATAGGGAAACCGCCCCAGATCGGGTACGAGGCACCTTGGGTCAGCTCTAAAACGCGATTCCAGACCTGTTCATTCAGACGCAGGATTTCCAAACGATCATAATGACCAGGATCAAAAACCCCGAGGACCATACCGGCAAGATTATCCAGCATGCCGCAACAGGCAAGATGGGTGAGCATGCGGTCCAAGGTGTACAGCGGCTCACCGGTATCTTCAAGAAAAAGAATACGACCGGACAATTGCGGCTGCCAGGGCGTGCCGATCAAATGAGTCAGTGTGGTCAGGTTCCCGCCAGCAAGCCTGCCCTGCCCTGTTCCTGAACGCAGGACTTCTTGGCTGCTGGTTAACGTCAGCGGATGAAAATGACCGCTCAGGGCCTCCTTGAAACGCTGGAATGAAAAACGGTCAGCAGTTGCCAAGGTGGTGACCATAGGCCCGTGCATGGTGATCAGGCCGGTTGCTGCGAAAATCCCATTCAGCAGAACCGTCAAGTCGCTAAAGCCGATCAACCATTTGGGCTGTGAGCGGAATAGCTCTGGATTCAGCCTTCCTATAATACGCAGGCAACCGTAGCCACCCCTGGCCGAAATCAGGGCCTTAACTTCTTCGTCGCTCCAGAGTCGGTAGAGATCCTTGATACGCTGTTCATCATTTGCGGCAAGATACTCAGGTCCACTGCCGTCGGGGTGACAATGGCGGACCTTGAGATTCATATCCCTCAGGACCTGGAGACCTTTTTCTAACCTTGCCTGATCTCGTACAGGGCCAGCCGGATAGATCACGCCGACTGTATCTCCAGGGCTCAGGCGCGGAGGAAGGACGGGACGGGGCATAGTTTTCTCTCATTATTCTTTTTCTCAGCAAGCTATGCAGGAAATCTGCCCATGCCTGTGCTGGAGAATGATAACTTATTTCGTTTCGTTGTATATTTCGTTGTATATTTCGCTGTATACCTCAGCCCGCATACATCGCTTCGAGCTCTGACGAATATGGGCCGTCAGAGTACTGATAGATATACAGCGGCGGCAGCAGGCAGAGCCCTTCACCACCGTTTTTTGTTGCCTCAATCATGACCAGCCGTGCCCGGTCATCTTCTGGGTAGCTGTACACCGGCTGGATCCGCTTGGGAACCAGGCGTTTTTTCATCATAGCGGCAATGATTGTGGCAAGGCGTTCTGCCGGGTAGATGCAGGCCACCGTGCCCCGGTTTTTCACAGCAAAAGCCGCTGCTGCGATCACCGAGTCAGGATCCGCCGTCAGCTCGTGGCGAGCAAGGGCGCATTCATCTTCCTGACTGATACGCCCGCCTCCAACCTTATAATACGGGGGATTGCTGAGCACCAGCTCATAGGATTCTGCCCGCAGATGCTGCTTTATGGTGCGCAAATCCCCCTGTTCCACCGTGAAACGATCCTGAAGGTTGTTGGCCTGGATGTTGTGTTGGCTGAGATCAGCCAAGGCCGGTTGCAGCTCTAGGCCAGTCACCTGTACCCCTGGATGACGATAACAGAGGATCAGGCCGATCACCCCGCAACCACAGCCAAGATCAAGGATCTTATCCCTGGAAGCAGGTTGGCAGAAATG
>JBATKL010000759.1:0-3315 GCA_049669385.1 Candidatus Electrothrix sp.
CACGTACCTGGCTATCAGAAGGAGAAACGCCGTTTTATCCTGCTCCAGGTTACATTTTTCCAGAGCATCATAGTAGGCCAGCCGATTCCGGCTCACCCCCGAAATATTAGTGATTGCATAGCCCTCCTGGAGAAGGGCCAAATTCATCAGCAGTCTGGCTGTCCTGCCGTTGCCATCAATAAAGGGATGGATGGTCGCTATGCCTTCATGGAGTTCAGCCGCATAGACAATAGGGTGGAATTGTCCTGCTTCTTTCTGTAGGCGGAGAAACAGCTCCTCCATCAGTTTAGGCACCTGCCAGGGCTGCGGCGGAACATGGCGGCTGCCGGAAATCGCCACGGGCACGGACCGGTATATCCCTGCATTTTCCCGGTCAATGCCCCGTAGAATCAGGGCATGCACTTCCTTGACGGTTCTTTCTGAAAGAGGTGCCTGCTCTTGTGCCAGCTTCCGAATAAAGGCGACAGCTTCGTGATGGTTGGTAGCCTCAAGATGTTCGCGCATGGATCTGCCACCCACAGTGAGGCCCTTATTGACGATGATGTCTGTTTCCCGCAGCGTCAGGGTATTGCCTTCAATCCGGTTGCTGTCATAGGTGTATTCGGTGTCAACGGCCTGAAGGATTTCCCTGCCCGCAAGAGGTCGGACTGCATCAAGTTTGTGTTTGAGCGCGTCAATAGCCTTTAACAAGCTGCCTAATGCCTTGTCCTGTTTTTTTTCACTCATTTTTCCGCGCTCCTCTTCTGTGTGCAGAGTTCCTGCCTTATATGAAGCAGCTCCAGCGACCGAGCCTCAGCGAACCGAATCTTCCGTCCCAAAGGTCGCACGCTTATATTCCGGCGTATCAACATGACATTTAGCACAATCGACCTTGAGATCAAAAGCCAAGGTACCGTTATGGCAGGCTCCGCAATATTTGCCGCTATACATGGCTTCCATAGTAAAATCAGCCTTCTCACCCGCGCTCCCCGTCTTCATATCAAAGAGCTTCAGATGACACTCGTTGCAGGCAAGGCCAAGTTCCTTATTATGTAAGGCATGATTAAAAAGGACCGCTTTGAGCGGTTTTTCAAAGAGAATAGTATCCGGGGGATTGACGTTGTTACCATGACAGCGGCTACAGCTGGCTTGGTCCTTAACACCAAAGGCCACAGATCCGTTATGGCAGGCACCGCAGTACTTCCCCTCCCGGAATGAGGCCTTATTGAAGTCACCATTGACCTTGGCCGTACTGGCTGACATTTCAAAGATGCCGGTATGGCAGGCAGTACATTGCTGTCCTGCGCCGGTCACATGGGCCTTATGGCTGAATAACCCGATATCATAATCAGGAAAAACGACAGCCAGAGCCTCTTGAACAGGTACAGCAGCCTGCTCAGTCGGATTCTCGCTGGCTTCAGCCTCCTGCATACCATTTTTCAGTCCGGCAAAGAGAACGCCGATAGAGCCCAGCAGGGCGACAACCATCATGACCTTGTTTGCTTTCATTTTTATTTCCTCTACGTTGTTCGTCGTTTCTTGGTTCGTCGTTTATGTAATGCAAAAAATCGGGATCCGATGTGATGCCGAACAGGCTTAATTCCTTTTAAGGGTAACAGCCAGAGATCCGTCTGCCTTGCTCAGCGTCAGGTGTTGCCCTGCAATCTGATAGCTGGTGGCAGCCTTTAATGCTGTGATAAAATTACCTTCCTGCACCATCGCATCAGCAGGCTGGCACAGCATGGTGGTTCGACCAACCTGAGCGATGTTGATATTCCTCTGTGCAACCGTGGATGTATAGGTACCAAAATACCTATTACAGCCAGCAGATCCGCTCACTCGGCTATCAGTGCCGAAAGTGACTGTGACTGTTGAGCCGGGAAGAATGCTGGTGAGATCTGCGTCGTTATTATAGGCTGTTACCAGCCATGATGTTCCCTGTAAGCCCTGGACCGGTGCTATAAAGACGGCCAGAGTTTGACCTGCTCCATTTTTCAGTGTTAGTTTTTCGTTGATAATCTCGTAGGCTGCTGCTGTCTTCAAGGTATTAAAAAATTGTTCTTCCTGCACCATGACCTGGCTGGGACTGCAAGCCATCTCTGTAGTGCTTATTTCTTCCATATGCCATGCCCCGTCGTCCTTCCCGGTATATGAACCGGAATAACTATTACAGCCTGTCGAGCCGTTGATCTTATTTTTTTCGAAGTTGAGCGTGAGTCGATGACCTTGTATCACCGGTTGACCATGCAAACGTTCGAGTACCCAGCTGGTGTTGTCCAGGACAGTGGGGGTGCCTCCTTGTCCGATGAGCGCACAGCCTGTTACGAATAAACAGAGAACAGCGGTTAAGAGCGTGACGATTTTTCGTGGTTCCATGGAATGCTTCTCCTGTATTGGGGTAATAGGGATGATGTTTGTAAATATTTCCCCTGAGTTCCTGGCCTGCCTTCAGAATCACAGAGGAACAAGGCGCACTGTACCAACTGTTGCGCTGAAAGGCCACCGGATTGATAATCATCTTGTCTACCAATCGTTTACAGGCAGGCTGGGGCTCATAGTGTATATAGCCGTAGAGCACACAATTCGCATTAGGGAAGACATCAAGCTGTTAAAAATTACACGGAGATGATAAAATAAGATTTTACCTCCTCTGTATCTCGAACATCGCGCCTGAAGAAAAGTATATACAGCAAAGTTATCATCCCATCAACACGATGGAAAAAATGTAGGAACAAGATGTTATGGAAAATATAAAAATGGACAAGCTGACCAAGGCCTACCTTGATCATGGTATGATTTCTGAAGAGCTGACCTTCTTTAAAAAATTTGTCGAAGGGATCGATGCCGATGAGGTACAAAATTATCTCAAAAGACTCCGTAAATTTTCAGAAGAATATATTACCAATCATTTCAGATTTGAAGAGGAAGAAATATTTCCGATGATACTGAAATACGGTAATGAAAAAGAAAAGAGAATGGTTTCGATGCTGCAAGATGACCATGTTAAAATCTTAAAAAAACTTGCGCATTTTATGGAAGAAGTCGCTTCTTACGGAGGATTGCCAACTGAACAGCAAATTGGAAAAATTATGTTATCGAGCAGAGAGCTCCTCGAAATGATACTTGTTCATGCACGAAAAGAGGACACCCAGCTCTTTCCGAATCTTTAGAGCTTCCTCGCTGAAGACTCTATAGCGGCATTTCATCGACGATTTCTGCTGCTTCATCGATGGCATCATGCGCTGTATTTCCCACAACAGGAAGAACTGATATTGCGGCTCCGGTCACTCGCATTGGAACGGTGACAATCTTTGTGAGAAAGCACCCGCTGAGGAG
>JBATKL010000760.1:0-1566 GCA_049669385.1 Candidatus Electrothrix sp.
CGGCAAAAGGCACGGCAACCAGCATCCCGACCATGAACAGTCTGGAAATATCATAACGGCGGGATTCAAGAGTCTGTGAAAAAGATATGGCCATGTCGGCTGATTATAGTGGTGACGAAGAGGGAGAACGAAGGCTGAACTGCCTTCCAAAGTTTGAAGGATGTAGTCGTATTCGTAGTCGTATTGTATTGATGCATGAGTGCTGCATGCAGAACAATGTAGAGATCAAGCGCGGTACGCTTCTGGCTTGTCCGTGTAAAATACGCGCAAAGTGAGCGCACGGTACAATCTGTCTACCTGATCTCCCAGCAGCACTGATCAATTATAACAGATTATGAGGAATAATTATCTTGATGACAGAAGGTTTCGCTGGCTGCTTCGTGTCAGTATCAGCCCCGGCTTTTACATTCGTGCGAACCCGTAGCGGACTGAAAGGGCGCTTTTTTTGAACAGAGGTATTTTGGCGGCATCCTGCTGTTTCTCGTATTTTCATTACATTATCCTTAAAAAAATCTTTCATCTGAATACAAAAACTTCCTGCTCCGAAGAGCAGGAGCTGTGTCTCCGCACTTCAGGAGATTCAGGTTTTCGGCAGGTTGTTATTTATTTTCGTCTTCAGATCATCAAGCCATTTCCATCCTGCTTTGACATTTGTACTTACCTTACATGGATTCTTCTTATTGAGAGCAGCCGACCGGGAATTTTTTTTGGTATTCTGTGTCATTTCTTTCTCCTCATTGATTGAATGGTTGAGTGTAGCATGCTGATACGAATATCTAAATATAATAAACAAACCTGGACAAATCAATGGCTTTCAAGTCATTTTCATTATCAACTCGAAATAACCGGCGATTCCTTGGTCTAAAATCTTTCATTCTTACTCCGAACAAAATCCTTGTAATTCTTCCAGCTGTTTTCTTGCCATATCGCCTATTTCCCCGAAAGGTACAGCTTCAAGTACTTGCCTGAAGCAACGTATCGCCTTTTGTTGTTCTCCTCTTTGGCGATACAACAGCCCAAGATTAATGCGGGCCGGTATAAAATATTCACTCTTACTCAATATTGTTTTGTAGAGTTTTTCTGCCGCGCTAATACCTCCCTTATTATGATAGGAAAGTGCCTCCTCGAATAAGGTCATCAACCGGTTGCTCACCTCAACAGTAAAAAGGACTCCTATTCCTAATTGCAGGAGTAAAAAAGCGAGTGGGGCTTTAATCAGACCAACAACACTGAAGGCAGCAGCCATCGGATACGATAACGAAAAAAGTTTTTTATCGTTGTATTTAAGAGTTATACGGGAAAAGTGACCATATTTTATAATTTCCTGGATCAATTTTTTAAGGTGTTTCCCTTCAACCGTATAGTTATCACGCTGATATTCAGCAAAGTTGCTGGATTGAGAACGATAATTTTTCAGGGTCTTATCATAGTCATTACGAGCTTCTCTGCTTGATAAGATTTTATAGGCGTGGGTGATTTTTCGGAACTGTTCCTCACGTCATTCGGCTATGTCTGGATGATATTGTTTTGCCAACAAACGAAATTTCTTTTTAATCTCCTCGGGGC
>JBATKL010000761.1:0-1805 GCA_049669385.1 Candidatus Electrothrix sp.
TGGCAAAACCCTGTAATAATTAAGTTAAATATGTAACTACCGAATCATTATATATGAATATATTAACAACTCATTTTTTCAGCTAAAAAAACGAATCTGTGCGCTTATATAGGAATTCACCCTCCACATCTAAAACTGCACCGGTCTTTCATACTGATGTAGTTAGAATCGAACGGAACCAGTGTCCAAAAAACGCCCATACACCTTATGAAGAAGTTGGCCAACAGCCGCTGTAGAATACTGGGCACGAACCTGCTCCCTGCCTGTCTCTCCTCTGCTGTGAGCCTGTTCCCTGTCAGCAAGGGCAGACTCTATTCCGGCAGCCAAGCCCTGACCGTCGTAGGAGGGGGCGTAATACCCGGCTTCCCCGAGCATTTTTTGATTATTCTCTGTGGCAAAGCAGACAATCGGCAGCCCGGCAGCCATATAATGAAGCAGCTTTCCGCTGGCCTCACCAGAATCGGCTTCCTTGGGTTCAAGAGCAAGATCTCCTAAGGCCAACCAGTCGCTCAGATCACCGCTCAGATCACAATAGGGGACCTGGCCCGGCAACAGGCAAAATTGTTCCAGCTGATGTTGTCGGATATACAATTCTGCATCCTCCAAAGGATAGCCGACCAAGACAAAGAAAAGATCCTCACGTTCAGCACAGAGGGCTGTCATGGCTTCCAAAATATGCTGCATCCCTTTTCCTGGGAGTAATGAGCCGGTATAGAGAATGATCTGCTTATTCTGGGGAACCAGATCCTGAAAGCGACTTTTCTGAACGACCTGATGGGGAGGGACCTCGAAAAAAACATCAGGAACAATATCCTGAAGCAGCAGAATCTTCTCAGGAGAGACCTTAAACTCTTTTTCCAGTACCTGACAACTCTGTCGGGAAGAGCAAAAAAAGAAATCCGGCATTCGGCAGATGAGGCCTTCAATGGCCCGAAAAAAGCTCAGGAGAAAAGAAAACGGGCCACAGGACTCAAAGGTCTTATAGGCAGCAAGCTCCCCGGAAAGACTCCCCTGCATATCCATCAGCACCGTCATCTTCCTCCAAAACAGGCAGAGCTTGACTGTCCAGCCGATGAGGGCACCTTCATGGAGATGACAGTGGAGCAGGGTTGGGCGTTCCTGCCAAGCGGTTTTGAGAACAAGAAAGAAAAGCAAAAAATCCGCAAGAAAACGAAAAGGCGAATAGCCCGCATCCAACTTGGTATAGCCCGGCACAGCAGGAATACGCCGGATATCCATCCCCTCAATATCATTACCATGATGATAGGTACAGATGATGAGCTGATACGGATAGGATCGCAGGGCCTCCACCTCATTACGAATTCGGATATGGCATCCTCGATCGGCAAAAAACGGTGTGGGTGCAATATGCAGCACCGTTTGCCGCACTGTTTGCAGGACGGTTTGCCTCTGCTCAACACCCTCCTGCCTGCTCATTCTTTGCCGCCTTCCTCGGAGCTGCTATAGCTGTAATGCGAAAGAACCTGTTGCTTCTCCTCCTCCTTTTGCTGCTCTGTCCAACCGAGTTCGCCGGCCATGATGGCGGCGGCCTGTTCCAAGGCGGTCTCGTCAGGCTGACCAATGGTCCCGGCCCCGGTACGGCGAAAAAAGACATCCTCCAGATACATTGCCATTTCTTCCTGCACAGCGTACAGGACATCAATAGCTAAGGTGGAAAGGACTGGCGAGAGGGGTTGGAGGAGTTCAGGTCGGCCAGTCGCCAAATTCATGACTCGATCAATCTCAGCCCCATGGTAACGAACCAAATGCTCCACCGCCTCAGCAGAAAGCAGGTCTTTGTATTG
>JBATKL010000762.1:0-7174 GCA_049669385.1 Candidatus Electrothrix sp.
CACCTACTTCGTGGAAATGGATTTTTTCGGGAACCGTGCCGTGGACATGGGCCTCAGCCTTGGCCAGCCGGGTGAACACGGCAAGGGATTGATCAGTAATGATCGGGTCGAGGTCTGATTGCTCCAAGATGGTGCGGATATCGGATAAATGCCGATGCGTCGCAGTCTCATCGATTTGAACTTGAGTCTGGACCTGAACCTGAACCGAGGCGGCCTGGAAGCCCGAGATGGAGACGGGGGTACAGCTGATTTTCCAGCCCGGAAGCTTGAGGCGACTGAGTGTTTCCCGCAGGGCTTCCTGCGATAACCCGGCATTGAGCAGAGCGCCCAGAAGCATATTACCGCTGATTCCAGAGAAGCAATCCAGGAAGCAGATTTTTTTACCCAAGAACGACATAGGAAGGGTCAGGTGAAAATTTCAGGTAAACTGTTCGCCGATAGGCAGTTTCATCCCGCAGATGCAGGCCTGAACGCACATCCGCTTTTTGCCCTCGGGTTGAATCTCCCGAATCAGCAGATAATCCTTGCCCGTGGCTATCAGAACACCGTTTCTGTCCGCCCGGCAGAGGGTGCCGGGTTGCTCCTTGACCTCGCCTTGAATGACCTGTGGTTTAAAGAACCGGAAGCGCCTGTTGTCGATAAAACTGTAGGCTGAAGGCCAGGGATCAAGGCCGCGAATCAGGCAATGCAGCTCGGTTGCGGATTTGCTCCAGTCCAGCTGGCCCATCTCCTTTTTTAACATAGGAGCAGGGCAGGATAGTGCCTCATCCTGCGGGGTCGGGGACAGATCACCTCTCTTGATCCGGGATATCGCCTCGAAGAGGGCTTGGCCGCCCAGGTCGGCCAGTTTTTGAAATAGGGTGCCGCTCGTGTCTTCTTCTGTGATCGGCAGCTTGATCGGCAGGAGGATATCACCGGTATCCACGCCTTCATCCAGCTGCATAATGGTGACCCCGGTCTCGGTTTCGCCGTTGATGACTGCCCATTGAATGGGAGCTGCTCCCCTGTATTTGGGCAGGAGCGAGCCGTGGACATTGATGATGCCCAAGCGGGGCAGCTTAAGCAGGCGGCTCGGCAGGATCCTGCCGTAGGCTGTGACCACAATCAGGTCTGGTTTTAAGGCGCTGATCGCCTCAAAAAACGCATCATTACAGATGCAGGTCGGTTGGAGGACAGGAATCTCTGCTTGTTCGGCCAGAACTTTCACCGACGGAGGACAGAGTTTTTTTCCTCGTCCTTGCTTGCGATCCGGTTGACAGACCACGCCCACTACCTGTTCCGGGCAGTCGAGCAGGGCATGAAGACTGGGCACAGCAAATTCGGGGGTCCCCATGAAAATAATACGCAGAGGCTCACTCATTCCTTGATTTCCCTATTGATTTTTTAATATTTTTTTCAGTTTTTTCTTGTACAGTCCCCGTTTCAGGCTGCTTATCCGGTCAATGAACAATGTACCGTGCAGATGATCCACCTCATGCTGGATGATACGGGCAAAGCGATCTTCGGCTATGAAATCCAGATTTTTTCCTGCTGGATCTTGGGCCGTGACCCTGATTTTTTGAAAACGGTCCACCTTGGCAGAGTATTCCACAACACTCAGGCAGCCTTCCTGATCAGGTACCGTGCCTTCGCCCTCGGAGATAACAGGGTTGATAAGGACGATATATTTTTGTTCATCCTCCTCGGTCGAGATATCAACCACCACTATTTGGCGGGCGACACCGATTTGGTTGCCTGCCAAGCCGACGCCCTGGGCATCGTACATGGTTTCGGCCATATCCTCGGCCAGCTTTCGGAGTCTGTCGTCAAATTCTTCTATTTTTGCTGCTTTTTTCCGGAGGACCGGAGCAGGATAGGTCATTATTTCTCTGATAGCCATTATTGGAAGTATGTCAGAAGTAAACTTGAAAAATTATTCTGCGAAATTGAGGAGATGATATTGTGCTGTTTGCAGCATCTCTCAAAAAACACCCGGATTGTGCGTCCCGCCATTTTTGGGCGGAGTCAGCGCATTTTCATCAAGGCAACTGCGTCCATTTTTTCCGCAAGCTGATACCTAATAATTTTCTTGCCTGCTGTAAAGGAGAAAGGCAACTTCAGCTGCATGGAAAAAATATTGCTCCTGCTTGTTTTCGATCTGAATCTTGTGTACTTTGGGAGGCAATGTCAAATTTATGGAGAAGAACAGGGGAGCAAAAGGTGAAGAGAAAGGTGAAGAAAGAAGATCTTCAGGATGATCTTCAGGATGGAATGGCGTTGCTGAGGCAGCCGGTGTTACCACTGGTATCTATGGTGCAGTTTCTGTATCAGCTGAGCGGTCCCGAGGCAAAGGTTGAAGATATCATTGCCGAGATGACAGAGCCGATTGAGACCGCCTACGCGGTCTATGCGGAGCCGGACAAATTGCTGCGCTGTTATCTTGATCAGCTGCAATTGCTCGAAAAGCTGGGAACTATGGGAACTGACCAGCAACCGGATGAACTGGACGCAGAGGTGGTGGACGAGTCCGGTCAGCCGATGGATACGGTAACGGCCTGCACGGCTTTAATTAATCAGCGTATTGTGGAAAAGGAGCTGGAAAAAATCAATTCCCTGCTCTGTGGACCTTGTAACTGCACGCTCTGCTGCATCGGGCCAGCGGAGGGGATGGAGCAGGAGTTTTTTGAGATTCCTTTGCAGGATGAGGAAACAGCGCTTTTTACCCTTCCCCGTCATGACACACCCGAAAGCCGAAGCAGGCTGGCCCTTGATTCGACGGCAGGTGACAACCTTCTTCAGGTTGATGGTCGTCCTTTTTATCACGGGGCGAATGCGGATCAATGCAGTACCGGTACCCCGGAGCTGTTCCATTGGCGAAACGGCTGGAGCATGATTCTGCCTAAGGATGCATCCTGCCCCGCTCTTGAGCAGAACGGGCGCTGCAACGTGTACAGCCAACGCCCCCAGGTTTGCCGCCGTCCGCAGATTTTCAGTTACATTCTTGAACCACTTGAACCACTTAAACTGCTTGGACCGATGGGGCAGAGCAGGAAATATATGATGCGAAATTCTCTTCTTGCAGTAACCGACTGCCCTTATGTACAATTCCTGCAAGAGGATATCACGGCTTATGCAGCGGCATGTGAGCTTGATTGTATTCTGAAAGCGAATAAGGGCTGATTTCAGCGGTCTTTGAGGAATCCCTGTCCGTCAGTAGATGTCCCGGAGGAGGTGAAAAAGAGCATGTTGAAGCTTACAGCGATGGTTGACAGAGTACGCGAGCGCATCATGATCGACGGGACTGACCGGCTCTATAAAAAAGAGGTGATACGGATTGTTTTCCCCTCTATTCTGAGCACTCTTCTTTTTGTGGTGACGCTCTTTGCTGTCGCCCTGCCGGTGTTTAAATATAACCTCCTCGCCCAGAAAAAAGCGCTGATTTCCGCTGAGGTTCAGACGGTTCTCAGTATGCTGGAGCATTATGAACAGCTGGTGAACTCAGGCAATCTTTCCTTAGAGGTCGGCCAGAAGCTAGCAACAGAGCAGATCCGCGAGATCCGCTATGGTTTTGAAGGGAGAGGATATTTTTGGATTAACGACACAAAGCCAGCTATGATCATGCACCCTCGTTTTAGACGAATGGAGGGTCAGAATCTCTCGAATTTCACCGATTCGGAAGGCCGACATCTTTTTCAGGAATTTGTTACTCTGGCAAAAGAAGATAACGGCGGTTATGCTCAATATTATTGGAAATGGAAAAAAGATTCTGTGCGCGTTATCCCCAAAATTTCTTATGTGAAACTCTTTAAACCGTGGGGATGGGTTATTGGCACCGGTGTTTTTTTTGAAGAGATCAATAATGAAATTGCTCATTTGACAAAGGGGTTACTCTGCATCTCAATTGTGATTATTGCGATCACTCTTTTTCTTTCTTTCTATATCGTTATAAATTCTTTAGGTGAAATGAAAAAACGGCTGGCCGTTGAAAAGGAACTCCGTCAATATAAGGACGAGTTGGAAGAGCTTGTTGAGCAACGAACGGAGAAATTGCAGGAAGCGATATCTAAGGTCAAGATATTAAGCGGTTTCTTACCTATCTGCGCTTCCTGTAAAAAAATACGAGACGATAAGGGGTATTGGAATCAGATTGAGTCGTATATAGGAAAGCATTCTGAGGCGGAGTTCAGCCATGGTATCTGTCCAGGGTGCGCCGAAAAGCTGTACCCGGAATTGTACGTGTACGAAGAAAAATAATTTTTTCGTTTAGTTATTTGTTGTGATTAGCAATCTTTCTGATGTTCTTCGTGGTTTGTTTTTCCTCCCTTCTTGTAGCGATACCTTATGATGGACTGAAGGATAAAGAAATTGGCTCCATAAAAAGGGATATAAAAAATTATCCCCCCGAGAAAGGCATTGCGCAGGTTGTCTCCGACCAGAAAGGCAATCAGGCCACTTATACCGCACCAGAAGACAATGCCTCGGATGACCCTTGGATATTCAGTACGGATTGTGTACCAGAGATCAAGGATACTATAGAACGCGGCGACAACCTGGACAGCCACCCCCATCCCAAGAAGAAAGATGATAATTTTTCCGATAAGCAGCATGTTGTATTCTCCAATCGTAATGATCTCTTCTGTGGGTTCCCCTGCTAGCAGGGGCAGCAGTTTCGGTGTCCTTTGCTGGTCTTATTTCACTCGTATCATGAGGTGATGATAGCGGATATTTTAATTAAAGCCAATGAATTTCCTTTGTTCTCCAGCCTACGTGTTTGCTTGTCCAGAATTTTCTCGAAAGGCGCTTTTTAGATCTTTTGGATTATACAAAATTGTACTTTTTGGCCTTTTTTTCCTTTTCTTTCTCAAAGATAATGTTATGTTGGAGCATTTCGCGTTGGAGGCGGTCTGTTTGTGTCCGCTACAAGGCTGCGTTTGTTCTTCAGATAAAATGTAAGCAAGGAGATTCTGATTATGCCAAAATACACGGTAAAGATTCAACCGGGGAAACGAGCCGAGGCCTGTACCTGCAAGATGGAGCAGCAGAGATACACCGTCGAAGCTGAGTCCAAGGATGCGGCAATGACCCTTGCCGGCAACAGGTGGTACGACGCAGAATGCCCGAATAAGCAAGCGGGTGATTGTCCTCATGGTCGAGAGGATATTATTGCTGAGTGCAGTTACACTGTGCAAGAAGTGTAAGGAGCTTTGCACAGGCTATGTAGGGGCGAACCCCTGTGTTCGCCTTGAACGTTCCGTGCCGTATATAAACGGGCAGGTACAGGGGCTTGCCCCTATGGCACTGTACCAAAAAGTGGGGATTTTTTTAAGGGAGGTTCCTTATTGCTCAACCGGTGCAGGGTCGGTTTTGGAGAGGGAGAGCGTCCTGAAATCATAGCCAGAAGGCTCCTGAAAAACGCGAAGATCAAAGTAGGGCAGAATAGAAATCAGATGATCAAAGATATCTGCCTGTAAGGCCTCGTAATTGGCCCAGACCTGATCGTTGCTGAAAACGTAAATTTCCATAGGCATGCCTGTAGGACCAGGTTCCAGTTGCCGGACCAGAAAGGTCATCTTTTTATGGATCTTCGGGTGTTCCTGAAGCCAAGCTGCAATATAGGCCCGAAAAAGGCCGACGTTTGTCTGGCAGCGTCCGTTGATTGTCTCGCTTGTGTCCGCTCCCCGCGCCCTGTTGTATTTTCCTATTTCCTCCCTTCTGCTGTGGAGGTATTCCCGCAGGATACGAATTTCTTCCAGTTTATCCAATTCATCATCAGTCAAAAAACGAATCGAGGTCATGTCAAGATGCAGTGCCCGTTTGATCCGACGTCCTCCGGACTCGCTCATGCCACGCCAGTTTTTAAAGGGATTGGCGATCAGGGCATAGGTGGGGATGGTGGTGACGGTCTTATTCCAGTTGCGTACCCGAACCGAGTGGATGGAGACCTCAATGACATCGCCGTCCGCGCCATGGGATTCCATTTCAATCCAGTCGCCCACCCTGATCATATCATTGGCTGTCAGCTGAATAGAGGCAATAAAGCCGAGAATGGTATCCTTAAAGATGAGCATGGTTAATGCGGTCAGGCCTCCCATGACGGAAAGCAGGCCCCAGGGGGAACGACCGGTGAGTGCGCTGACAAGAAAGATGGCGCATAAGAGGTAGGAGATGATTATAACAGCATCAATATAGCCTCGAATAGTCTTGCCGGTTTGGAGATGGCGGGAGCGATAGATGCTATTGATCGCCTTGAGTAGGGCGCTGATGAGACGGACTGTGGCCAGAATGAAACCGCAAATAATCAGGCGGCGGAGCAGCTCCACCCCTTGGGAATCAGGGGGGAGGAGGATGTCCTGGGCGACATAGAAAATAAGCACCGGGACAAACCAAGACAGCCGGGTGAAAAAATAATGATCTACCAAGGCATCATCCCAGCGCAGACGGTTATTTCGGATGAGCTTAATAAGGGCCTTGATCAGAGTGCGGCGAACGATCCAAGTTGTTAACAGGGCCGCGAGAACGACAGCAAAGATTATGAGGCTGTAGGTCAGGGGGACAGCAAGATTATGGGCAATGCCTGCCTGTTCAAGCCAAGCGATCAAGAGATGAGGTTGTTTATTCATGGTTTGCTTCTTGTATCCATTGTTCGACCTGTACCGGGGTGGGCATGAGGCCGATGCTTTTTAGAGTTCCGTTGATCATCAGGGCAGGCGTCATGGTGACCCCGGCTCGACCGATCTCATCGGGATCGTGAATCTGTTCAATGTCAGCGGCCAGCTTCAGACGATCAAGAATTTCGATCACTAGGGTCTGGAGGCTGTTGCAGCTGACACAGCCGGTGCCGAAGATGCGAATGACCAGACCTTCTTCCTCGGTTGCGATATTACAATGCTTGCGAAAGGCGATTAAGAGGGCTTCCCTGTATTTCTCTTCGTTGCCAGGGGCAATGTAGTTTTGTCGTTTAATTTCAGTAAAAAGAAAGTCGACAGCCTCGGTTTCATCAACCTGTTTCCGGGTGATGGTGTTCAGGGCGATATCCAGGCCGATAAGGCCAATGCTGGCTGTGCCGATGCGTATAAAGCGTTGGGTTGCTGCGTCCATAAGGTTGTTGTTTGTTATTCTTTTTTTATTTCCTTTTGAATTGCACGTATTCCTCTATTGCCTCTCTCGTGGTCATCCATTTCTTATTATCCATTTT
>JBATKL010000763.1:0-3764 GCA_049669385.1 Candidatus Electrothrix sp.
GTAATGGTGTGCTTCATAAAGAGCTCCGTTCGGGGCAGAAATAGTGATGATCTGAATACCTGATCAATAAATGACGTCAAAAATGAAAAATTATAGCATACCACAAAACGTTAAGCAATAAGACGAAGAAAGCGGAAGAATCTCATCAGAGCAGGAAATCATTCTTTCTGCTGATTGCACCGTACATAAAAATGCTGTATTCTGCCAGCTCGTAACTGTCTGTTACAGTTTAACAGTCTTCATCGGTTATATGGCCTGCGGCCCCGGAATGGGACAAGCCCGTACACAATCCTTTCTGAAATGCAGAATAAAATTCATCTTCAAACAAGAGGACTTTTCAATGATCTGTACCAAGAAAACGGCAATTCTTACCCTGACTTTGGCAACGACTTGGTCTGTCAATGCCCTGGCACAACCACAAAATAGTATATCCAAACCACCACTTGAGGCCTATACAGCTTGTGAGGGCAAACAGCCCGGTGAAGAAGCAAGCTTTGTCACCCAGATGGGGAACACTATCTCGGGACAGTGCACACAGCAGCAAGATGGACGCCTTATCCTCATGCCTGATCAGCTCATACGCAATGATGCTATTCCTCCGGCAGCCTATCAAGAGTGTCTTGGCAAAAAGCTTGGAGATGCCGCTCAGATCACTGCCCCTAATGGGACAACGATCTCTGGAACCTGCCAAGCAGATAAGGACCGACTTTATCTGCGTCCCGATTCGCCTCCAGGCATGAATGCTGGCATACACGCTGGCATGAAAACACATAAGGAAGGTCAGTACCAGGAACTCCTGGACGAGAGCAAGCAGTCCGACACTCAGCAGCAAGCCCCCCATCATCAGAATGAGGATGAGAGTCCCAACGTCCAGCAGCAGCAACAGCAGGCCAATCCAACGAATTCTGTTGAAAAACCAGAAGAACAACAGAGTCAACCACCTCAGCAGCCTGTGGAGAATCCTGTGCAAAAGCCTCAGGAAAAACCCAAAGGGTTCCTGGACAAGGTGAAAGACGTCTGGAATAAATTATGGTAAGGGCAACAAGCTCGTTACCCTGAAATCTCTTTCGGCGTTCCTGGAACGCCGGAAGAAAGTCAATTATAACAATTCAAAAGAGCGTACCATTATGCCCTATGTAAGCATTCGTGTTGCTGGCAAACTGAGCAGGGAGCAGAAGAAAAATATTGCTCAGGGCGTCACCAAGGTTATTGCCAAAGAAGCCAACAAACCCGAATCTTCTGTCCTGATCTTTATTGATGAAGAGCAGCAGGAAAACATCGCCAAAGGCGGCAAGTTACTTGATGAGTAATAATAAGACCAATAAAACAGCGAGAGATGCGCAGCAGGCAAAAAAGCGCTTGAACGATCTGCGTGTGCAGATCACCCGGCACGCGCATCAGTACTATGTGCTGGATGACCCGCTTATCTCCGACGGGGAATATGATCGCCTGTTTCGGGAGCTGTTGGACTTGGAAGAACAGTTCCCGGAGCTGGTTACCCCGGATTCCCCGAGTCTTCGGGTCGGTGGTGAGCCCCTTGATGCTTTTGCAGAGGCTACCCATGACGTGCCTATGCTCAGTCTGGATAATATTTTCAATGCCCAGGAATTGTTGAGTTTTGAGGAGAAAATCCAACGCTATCTGCAAACGACAACACAGCCGACCTATTTGGCAGAGCCCAAACTGGACGGCTTGGCAGTTGAGTTGATCTATGAAAACGGTCTGCTGGTCCAAGGTTCGACCAGGGGAAACGGCGTGGTCGGTGAAAACATTACGGCCCAGTTGCAGACTGTGCAGGTGATCCCTTTGCGGCTGGCAGCACAAGAAGGAAAAGAGGGAGGATCAATCCCAGAAAAGTTGGTGGTCCGGGGAGAGGTTTTTCTGCCCCGTAAGGCCTTTTTTCAGCTCAATGAACAGCGGCCAGAGCAAGGAAAGACCCTCTTTGCCAACCCGCGCAATGCAGCTGCCGGGTCCCTGCGTCAGCTGGATCCCAAGGTGACCGCTTCCAGATCGCTCAGTTTTTATGTCTACGGCGTGGCTGATACTGAGGCGACTCCCTGCGCTGACCTGGAGGAGCTTTTTTCCTGGCTCGGCCAACTCGGTTTTCCGGTCAATCCGCTGATAAAATTTTGCAGCACCCTTGCGGAGGTGGAAGCGCAGTATCAGCACTTGCAAACGATCCGTCACGAATTGGCCTATGAGATTGACGGCATGGTGATCAAGGTGGCTGATTTTACCTTGCAACAACGCCTGGGAAACACCACTCGTGCTCCGCGTTGGGCCACAGCCTGGAAGTTTCCTGCTACCCAGGCGACAACCGTCATGACCGGAGTCGATTTTCAAGTAGGCCGGACCGGTGCGATTACGCCGGTAGCCCTGCTGGAACCGGTTGAGGTCGAAGGTGTCATTGTCCGCCGAGCAAGCCTGCATAATCAGGATGAAATTGAGCGTAAGGGTCTGATGATCGGCGACACGGTCCTTATCCAGCGGGCCGGAGATGTTATCCCGGAGATCGTAAAGCCCATCACAGAACAGCGCACCGGTGAAGAACAGCCTCTTGTCTTCCCGACCCAATGCCCGATCTGCGCCGCGCCGCTCCAGCGTCCTGAAGGCGAGGCTATCACCCGCTGCGTCAGTCTCCTTTGCCCGGCGCAACAACTGCAACGGATGATCTATTTTGTCGGTAAAGCAGGACTTGATATTGACGGGTTTGGTCGTAAAAATGTTGAGCAGCTCATGGAAGTCGGGCTGATCCAGGAGATTCCAGATATTTTTCGTCTCCCAAAAGAACAACTGGCTGTCCTTGACGGCTGGGGTGAAAAATCTGCGGAAAAATTGCTGCTGGCAATAGCTGAGGCAACGCATCCCACCTTATCTCGCTTCATCGGTGCCTTGGGAATCAGGTATGTCGGCGAAATGACCTCTGAGTTATTAACACGCCATTTCAGCACCCTTGACGATCTGCTGGCAGCGAAAAAAGACGATCTGCTGGCGGTGGAGGGCATTGGTGAGCAGGCGGCTATGAGCCTGATCGAGTATTTTTCTAACAGCGAAAACCGAACGATGATCGCAAGCTTGCTTGATCTTGGCCTGACCATAGAAACGGCGGTCCAAGGGAATACTGAAAACAACCCGCTGGAAGGGGCTATTTTTCTCTTAACCGGCACGCTCAGCCAGATGTCACGAAACGAGGCCAAACAGCTGGTTAAGGACCGAGGCGGTAGGGTGGTTTCTGGGCTCAGTAAGAAGGTTACTCATCTTGTGGCCGGAGAAAAGGCTGGGAGTAAGCTGAAAAAGGCGCAGGAGATGGGGGTGAAGGTTGTGGATGAAGAGGCGTTTTTGGGGATTGTGGGGAGGGGGTAGATATGTTATCTGTTGGAGGATTAAATCATGAGCAAAAAAGAAAGGTTGCTGATCTGCCTGATTTTGATCCGGCAAAATTCCTGAAAGACGATGAAGATATTGCCGCTTACCTCACGGTCGTGATCGGAGAAAATGACCCCTCCCTCCTGGCTGCTGCTTTGGGGGATATTGCACGAGCCAAAGGAATGACGGAAATAGCTCAATCCACAGGCATAACCCGCGAAGCCTTGTGTAAAGCACTTAGGCCGAATGCCAAGCCACGATTTGACACAATCAACCGGGTATGTGCAGCCCTTGGAGTTCGCTTGGTCGCTCAACCTGCTCGTTCTCAGTGAATTTAACCCATCTGATGGCCGGGGAAAAGGCCGGGAGTAAGCTGAAAAAGGCGCAGGAGATGGGGG
>JBATKL010000764.1:0-1534 GCA_049669385.1 Candidatus Electrothrix sp.
GTATTACTCCGAATGGCTTAGAAATTTTGTTTACGGTCGGTACAGAAAACATGTTTGCCGTTACGGTTTCATTCTTCTAAACGCAGCAATATAGTCTCTGATTTCAGGATCAATCTTGTCATCATCGGCAATTTTACGTGCCAAGGCCAAACGATAATCCGTTGCATCCTCCTGCTTTTTCCCCAACAACTGCAAGCGCTTAAGAATGGCTTTACCGTTCAGTATTCGATTCACTTGCCGCCATTGTTTGACAGGATCGTCATTTTCATCGCCAGCAAAACAAACGGCCTTGTCGAGCTTCTCATCCAGCTCTACTGAATCAATACCCTTCTTTTCCAAGCTGGCTCGTAGCTCTTGAAATGTCCCGGTGAAACCGGCCATACTGTCGCTGACTTTTTTCTTTCCTTCAGCATGGCAGCAGGCATCAGCAGCGGTGAGCATTGTAAACAAAGAAATCTCTTTGGAAGAAAGGGGGATTGGTGCTGGCCGTTCCTGTGCTCGACCGAATCGGTCTGCCTTGACTGAGGCAATAATATCCGGTTCCACCAGCAGATAATTTTCTATTTCCCAACGACTGAGCACCTTAATGTTCTCGCCATAGGGCTGACAAACCCTGAAAGCGGCATCATCCTGTTCCCACCAGCATTCCCAATGACAATCTTTCAGCAGAACATCCCGGTCAACCAACCCAACACTCTTTATGCCCTTTTCCTCGTCATCAGTAACTTTTCTGATAACCTGATTGCAGCCGCCTCCCTGCCCTTCTTCACCGGCAGAACGAAACTCCAGATTTTCATCATAGAACCAGCGATCTCCAATAATCAGCCTGTCTTCTTCTGATTCCAGATAAACAACAATCCGATTGAGATAGGACTTTTCAGCAAATTCCGTTGCTGACTTATCCTTGAAGGCTGTCATGATCGCACATTACTCCATATTCTCTTCGATAATTTCACCACCCTTGCGCAGTCCCTTCTCTTTATGCTCAAAACCGAAGGCTCGTAGCATTTCTATGGAATGGGTGGCAAGAATAATGGTGATTCCTGGATGTTCCTGAGCAAACTCGCGCAGCTGCTTCATCAGGCGTTTTTGCCAATTCGGGTGGAGATGAATTTCCGGCTCATCAATCAGGATAATGGAATTACGGGTGCAATGCGCTCCGATACGTAAGAACAGCTGTACCAAGTTCTTTTCTCCGCTGCTCAACCGGTCAAGTCCATGTTCCTTGCCTTTGGAAACAACAATTGCCTCCGGCGGAGTTTTACGCACGCCTTTGATAAAGGTCGTGCTGCCCTGAAAGACGCGCTTGTTGATAATCTCAACGGCCTTTTCCAGTCGTCCATCGTCCAGCCATTTCATCCAGACCAAAATATTATCCAGAGAGTTTTCCCAGGATGTGCTGTGGGAAGAAAATCTTCGCACAGGGCTGTAGCCCCAATAATCAGGCTCTGAAATCTGTCGTCTTTGCGAAATTATCTTCGGAATGTCACGGTATGCGCTGAAGTGGAGTAAAGTCGGAAGGTTCAACGTATTC
>JBATKL010000765.1:0-1920 GCA_049669385.1 Candidatus Electrothrix sp.
CATATAATTTCTGCTGCTGAGGTCGGTGACGTAGATGCTCGGAATAAAGGTGTTGTTGCCTTGCAGAAGCCTATTAGTCAGGAACAGCTTGAGAGAGCTCTTGTCAATATTCGGGAGACCTCTCAGCAACGTATCAAGAAACTGCTTGTTGCAGATCGGGATGCGGAGCAAAGAACGTCTGCCATCGCCCTGATAGCTGATGATGATGTACAGAGCGAAGAGGCGGGATCAGGACAGGAGGTGCTTGAGCAATTGAAGCGGTATCATTATGATTGTCTGGTGATGGGGCTTGATTTTCTGGATATGTCTGGATTATCCCTGTTGCAGCAACTGAAGGCCGAAAAGGTGGCGTTGCCCCCGGTTATTATCTATACTGACGGGAAGCTTTCCCGGGAAGAGAGCGGAGAACTTCGTCAATATGCCGGTTCTATTATTATAAAGGGATTGATGTCCGAAGAACGCTTACTTGATGAAGCCTCTCTGTTTCTCCATCGTATGATCAGCACACTCCCGGAAACAAAACAACGTATGATCCGCAACCTTCATGAGGATGATGCCATTTTTCAGGGAAAGCGCATCCTTCTTGTTGATGATGATATGAGAAATGTTTTCGCCCTGGCCAAGGTCTTACGTGATAAAGGTATGATAACAGTCAAGGCAGAAGACGGTATCAGAGCCCTAGAAACCCTTGAACAGGAGGAGTTTGATTTGGTGCTGATGGATATCATGATGCCGGTTATGGATGGTTATGAGACCATCAAAAAGATCCGAGAGCAGCCGCAATATGAGGACCTCCCGATTATCGCCCTGACCGCCAAGGCCATGCAGGAGGATCGCCGTCGCTGTCTTGCTGTTGGAGCTAATGACTATCTTGCCAAGCCGGTGGATACAGAACGGCTTCTTGCCCTGCTTCGGCTCTGGTTGTATTCCTGATCAGGCTGTGTGTCCTATGGATGAATCAGATATTGAACAGATAGAAGTAAATCTTCTCCTGGACGCTATTGTGCAGCGCTATGGCTATGACTTTCGGAACTATGCCAGGGCCTCTATCGAGCGCCGGGTTCGCAGTTTATGTCGAAGCCATGACTGTCGTTATCTTTCCGAAATACTGCCGGATCTCTTACGAGACGCTTCTTTCCTGGAAAGAATTATCAGGGAGTTCTCTGTAACGGTCACTGATATGTTCCGTGATCCCTTTGTGTATCAAAGCATCAGGGACCAGGTGGTGCCGATGTTAAAAACCTATCCCTACATCAAGGTCTGGGTTGCGGGCTGCGCCACAGGGAAGGAGGCCTATTCCATTGCTATTTTGCTTATGGAAGAGGGGCTCTATGATCGTGCTGTTATCTACGGAACAGATTTTAACGATATCGCTTTGGAGCAGTCGAAAAAAGGTGTTTATTCTCTGGAGCGCATGGATACGTTTTGTGCAAATTATCAGCAGGCTGGAGGAACTGGCGCATTAACAGATTATTTTACCCTGTCAGAGGAGGGGTGTGTTGTTAAGGAAGAGGTGAAAAAGAACATTACCTTTGCCAATCATAATTTGGTGACAGATAATGTTTTTGGCGAGATGCATCTGATCCTCTGTCGTAACGTTCTTATCTATTTCAATAAAATTTTACAGAGGCGGGTGCTGAGTGTTTTTCGGGACAGCTTGGTGTTTGATGGGTTTTTCTGCCTTGGCAGTAAAGAGAGCCTCAGGTTTTCAGGCTTGGAAAAGGAAATGAAGGTTGTCAGTGAGCAGGCTCGGATTTATCAAAAAAAGACCTTGTAGAAGCTCCATGTTCAGGCTGGCTTTGGGGCTGGCTAACGTTTTTTTCTCCCCCAGAGCGGGTCATCACCAAAGCGATTCATCCACCAGTCTTCAGGGTCGTAGAGCGTTTTTTTATCCGGCTTCAGAGGAAAACGGTACTGTTT
>JBATKL010000766.1:0-2040 GCA_049669385.1 Candidatus Electrothrix sp.
CTCCTATCTCAGCGCAGATTTTGGCTATAACTGGGCCACCAAAGACGACACGGATAATCCCGCAGCGGCGGATACAGGTGCTATCGGCGACCGAATCTGGAATGATGCGGATAACGACGGTGTACAAGATCCAGATGAGACCGGTCTGGTAGGCATAACGGTCAAGCTGCTGACCGACGACAACGGAGACGGTGTCTACGGCGGCGTAGACGACAGTCCTGCTGTAACTACGGTCACTGGAGCGGATGGACGCTACATCTTTGATGATCTCACTCCGGGCAGCTATGTCATAGAAGTGGACACAACCACTCTGCCGGCAGTCTACAACACGACTCCGAGCGGTGATCCGGACAGCACTCCTGACGGCAGAACCACCGGGCCGCTTGTGGTGGCACCGGGAGATGTGTTTGTCAACGCCGACTTCGGCTACAATATCGACAACAACACTGACCCGACCACAACGGAAACCGGCGGCGGTTCGAGCATCGGGGATATCATTTATCTGGATGCGGATGCTGACGGGACCTACAATTCGGCAGTGGATATCGGTATTCCCGGAGTCAGTATCGTACTTGAGGACGCTGCCGGTAATATTATCGGTACGGCGATAACTGACGAAAACGGAAACTACAGTTTCGACGGTCTGCCCAACGGCGACTATACCGTCAAGGTGGTTGATAACGGTAATGTGCTGGACGGCATGATTTTGTCCTCCGATCCTGACGGAGGCGCAGACGGTGAAGGTGCGCTCACCCTCAACGGAGCCGATGATCTGGATCAGAATTTCAGCTATGTTCCTGCAGGGCATGCGTTTGGTGAAGGCCTGATCGGCGATACGGTCTTCCTTGATACCGGCAACGGTTCCGGCGGTGCTCCCGATGGCGTGTACAATGCCGGTGAAGGTATCGAAGGTGTGACGGTCAGATTGTACGACGCTGCAGGGACAACCCTGTTGGCAACTGCGGTGACAGACAGTAATGGTCAGTACGTCTTTGGCGGTTTAAACAAAACGTTAACCTATCAGGTGCATGTGGACACCGCAACTTTGCCTGCTGGCGGAGCCGGACTTACCAACAGCGTTGATCCCGACGGCGGCACCGCTCACCAGAGCACGGTGGATTTGAATGCGGACAGCGACGGCATTGTGCTGGATCAGGATTTTGGCTACAAAGCCGATACTCCGAATACCATCTCCGGCACCCTGTGGAACGATCTTAATGGCGACGGTACCTTGGATGCGGGTGAAACGAACGGACTCGGCGGAGTCACCGTCATTTTGCGCGACAGCGGCGGCAATATTGTCGGCACCGTAGTTACCGATGTGAACGGCGATTACAGCTTCGGTAATCTGCCCGATGGTACCTATACGGTTGATGTCGTGGATACAAACGGTGATTTGAACGGCTGGTGGCACTCCCTAGGTGGTTCACCGGGCGCGGATGGCAATAGCCAATCTGATCCCTATACCGTAACAGTTGATGGAACGGCAGGGCGTACGAATACCACTGCTGATTTCGGTTTTTTTAAGGCGTCGGGATCTGTCACGGGCGATTTGGTCTGGAATGACCTTAACGGCAATGGCATAAAAGAAACCGGCGAGCCGGGCATAGCGGGCGTACTCGTCACAGCGACCATAACCTACGAGAACGGCGCAGCGGTTATCCTGACTACAGTTACGGACAGTACGGGAGGGTACAGCTTCGACATTCTGTTGCTGGATGAGGATTACAACGCAAGCACAGACGGTAGTGCGGCTACGATAACGGAACCGCAGATTATCATCACAGTGGTTGATCCGGTTGGCTTGGTCAGCACTCATACAGTTGCGACCGACACAGCTGAAGCCGACAATCAGGCGGACAACCCAGACGGTGAACCCGGTGTTGTGATCAGGGGCGGTTCTGATTTGACGAATGACTTCGGGTATACCGGGGGAAGCATTGGTGATCTGATCTGGAACGATCTGGACGGTGATGGTGTTCATGATACAGGCGAGCCCGGCATTGACGGTGTAACTGTGGATCTGTACCAGGACAGCAA
>JBATKL010000767.1:0-4988 GCA_049669385.1 Candidatus Electrothrix sp.
GTTCCGTCAAAGGCCACTGCTCCCACGGTATCGCAGGAAGGTGTTCTGTCATTTTTATTATTTTTGTTAATTTTGTTCGTATTTCCCTCTACGGAGCCGCTGAAACATTTTAACCCCTTGAGGGGTATCTTCTGTTCTTCCGCAAAAATATGGGCACCTTGACCGACGATGAGGATATGGGGAGAATACAGCAAAACCCCATGAGCTATATCAACCGGATTCTGCATGCCTTCAACGCAGGCCACGGCCCCGAATTGCCCGGTACTCGTCATGCATGAGGCATCCAGCTGGACAGTGCAGCCGTCGACCCGGAGTTGTGAGCCGATTCCAGCATTAAATCTGGGGTCATCTTCCAGATATCTCACGGCATGAACCACGGCATCTAAAGCTGATCCGCCGTTTCCCATAAAATCCATGCCGATTTTGGCCGCCGCCCCAGGGCCGTCTGAATCCTTGCTATCCGACCCGGCTCCTCCATGAGTTATAATAGCGCGTTTCAATACATCCATTTTCTGCCTACCTTAAATTTTTAACATGCAACGCATAACGTATCTAGCGTATATAACGTATGTCTATACTGACCAAGATCAGTGCAATGTGCCGTTTTTTTAAACAATCTCGCATCTCATGGTATACTTTTTACTATAATCTCAAAAATGCCTTTACGGATTAACATCACTGCTATTGAAGCTAAGAAAAGACTTGCAACTTTAGAGATGGTTTTGCTTCCTGCCTGGCCTAAGAATCTCTCAATCGGTGAAGCCAGAAAGAAGACTGCACCGACAATCAGTATATTTGCGAGTAAGGCCAGCGTGGTTGGAAGGATCCCATATTCGTTGACAAATAACACTGAAGTTGTCAAGACGGCTGGCCCTGTAATGAGAGGGACGCCGATAGGAACAGCGCCAACTGTTTCGGTATCTATAACACGTTGACGTTTTTCGCCGGTCAGTAAGTCGGAAAGAGACAGGACAAGCAGTAAAATTCCACCTGCAACCATGAAATCGGAAACCCCGACCCCGACAAGTTCAAGGAGTAAAGGGCCGCCAAGAAGAAAAGCGACCGCCACGACTGAAGCTGTTATCAGTGACTGGACAATGATTTTTTTCTTATGTGCTGCGTCAAGTCCTTCTGTTAATCCCAGGTAGAGCGGCAAAACGCCGATTGCATCCACTGCAATAAAAAAAGGAATGAAGCAGAGTAAAAAATTTTTCATTTTTAAGAAATTCCCTTGTTGTCGAGTGCCTTGTTTCGGCGCGTAGCACCGGAAATTGCCTGCAGAAAGTGCTGCCGCGCTCCCTGCGTCCGGTGCAGTGATTTGTCAGCCCTTAACACAAGGTTGCGACATCCTGCTTTTGCAAGATTCTAAAATGCCAGCCAACATTTTGCTGTATGACATGTCTTGGAGTTTTGCCATTTTTGCCAGATGCCCATCCCAACACCATCCGGGATTAGGGTTGACCTCTAACAGGCGCGGTGTGCCGTTTTCATCCAGTCGCCAGTCAAATCGCGCATAATCGCGGCATTCCAGGCGTTCAAACAGCCTGATACAGCTTGCACCCAAAAAGCTCTCAACATCTTCCGGCAGGTTTGCCGGAACAGATGTGATGTTCCAGTAGGGTGAACTCGGGTCCCATTTGGCCTCGTAACCGCATATTTTTGGCAGCCCTTCAGGTAAAGCCGAATAATCTTCTTCAATAACCGGCAATATCGTATATGAAGAGCCAGGATTCCCGATGATGCCGACACTTATATCTTTTCCGGCCAGGAATTCTTCCACCAGAATCGGGTTGCTGTAGCCGAATTTTTCTCTGATGTCCGTGATCGCACTTTCCAGTGACTGAATATCATAACAGACATTTGTCTGCGTAATACCGAAACTGGAGTCTCCACAGTTGGGTTTTACAATTACCGGGAATACAAGGGTAAACTCAACGAATTGAATATCTTCCGGTTTTATCATAAAGGCGCTCGGAACAGGTATGTCCATTTCCGCAGCAATGCCCCGTATCAGCGATTTGTCATAACAGTACGCAAGACACTGCGGGGTGCCGCCTGAATAATGAAATCCTAACAACTCCAACAGCGCGGCAATATGCAGTTCCTTTGACGCTTCATTTTTAAACCCCTCATCACAAAGATTCAGCACATAACTGCATTTGCTTTTTATCTTCAGCAGATCCTGTATCAGGGTGTCATGGTTGTGCAGGTAAACAAAATTATATCCTGACAGCCCGGACAAAGCGTTTTTCAGCTCGTTGATCGTATGGAAATCATCATCATCAAAGCCTGAGCCAGGTTTGACTACATCCGCTTTGTCGGGATCACCCATCAGGACAAGGACGACATCCGCCGTTTCCGAGCATTTTCTGACAGCCGACCACTCCTTTTTGGCAACAGCACTGACAACCACCCGCTCCGCCATCATGCCCAAATCCTGATTGCGTTTTGATTCGGAGGACACCTTTGAGGTGCAACACTCTTCAAATCCTGACTTTTTCAAGATATTTTCAATGTCATCATTGGAGTAAAGGCGTTCCGCGTAAAACTGATCAGCGATAACGCCCTTGGTCACATGCGTGATGACTTCTCTGGAAACAAGCCGTTCGCGGCTTTCAGAGAGTGAGCGTTCACGGCAGACAAAATAGTTCTTGTCAATCCACTCCCAGCTGCGAGGTTCAAAATGCTCCCGCATGTGGTCACCATTTGTGATATCTAACAGCAATCTGCCGTCAGGTTTCAGGATTCTCATAACCTCTTCAAGGATTCTCAGGTCATCCTTATCAGAGTCAAAATATCCGAAGCTGTTACCGGCAATTATCACAGCGTCGAAGTTATCATTCGGGAACGGCAGCTTTCTGGCGTCACCCTCTTTAAAAACGACATTCAGACCTTCTGTTCTGTTGATTTTTCTCGCTCTGTTTATCAGGTAATGGGATCGATCCAGACCCACAACGTTGGAATAGCCCCTTTTCGCAATCTCCAGAGCATGGCGTCCCTGGCCACAGCAAAGGTCCAGTATTCTGCTGTCCTTTGGGATGTTTAGCGCAGCAAGAAAAGTATCTACCTCTAGTTCGGTAATATCATTATCTTCAACAACATCTCCATCGGTTCGCAGATAATTCGCATTAAAAAGATGACGCCACCAATCAGCTTTCACATAGCTTTCCAGATTTTCGACCGGACCCAATACTTCTATTAATTTTTTGTTTCTATTATTTTTAGGCTTTGACATCGTTTTTTTTACTCCTATAAGGTTGTTTTATCAGAGCTGACCATTGATTATCAGACGGACTGCGCCGGTAAGAGATGATCTTGTCGATAGCCGGGATTATCTTCCTTGATAATCAGTTGTCAGATGAAAAATTGGTGGATGGAGCACGTTGAGGGAATGCCGATGCGGGAAGCAGAGAACGCTTTTTCCTCATTATCGGTAGTTGCCGGATGGGTGGTACCGTCCTTGGCTTTGATCTTGTCCGTAGACAGACCTGTTGAAGAGCAGGGAAGGGTTCCTGCTGTATTTTGAAGAATATACAGCAATACTGATTCGCTGTACATAAATAGTTGCGGGGTGCGACGGGATGGATGGTTACCTTTCAGGAACTGGATTTATAGCCGATCTATAAAGCCTTGAATAGGCATGAAACGGCCTTATTGGTGGGGGTAAAACCTTCACGAAGAAAGATCAGGAGGACAAACCGAGACAGTTTTTCGCTTCAGACTCCGTCATCCCGGAATTGACAAGGTATAATTTATGAACCATCAGGCAGATGCGGTATACTCGGTAATTGGGAAGGGAGCAATTGGGAGTTGGTCTGCAAGGGTTTGGGTACGTTGACTGGTTAGCCTATTTTTTTGATTTCAGGTTATTATATTTCTGCTTTGAATTCAATTTTTTCGTTACCATATGTTGGTTCTATTACCTTATGTATCCCGTGACCAGGGTTTGGCTCTTTAAATATTTTGACTAATTGATATTTTAACAAAATTTTCAAGTCATTATTAAGACTGACAGGTGTTCTCTGCATTTCAGCCATTAATTCTGAAAAAATAACTCGCTGCTTTTTACGTAAATATTGAACTATTCGTGTTCTCTCCGGTTTCAGGATCGCCATTAAATCGTGCGGCTCCACCCATACGATATTTTTTTTAGTTATCTTCTTTCCCTCATCAACTTCTTTGGCTGTCTCTTTGGCAGAAGCAAAGAAATCATTGATTGATCCAGATTTCAACTCTATACTCATTTTATGAACCCATTAATTTCCCGCTCGAATCGTTCCACCAATTCCTGGTAACTGACGAAATCATCGACTTCAGATATTTCACCGAAAGAGTGCCTATGGTGAAAGTTGTGCGCATTGTCGTAGCCAAGCACTCGGCCATTGTCACCTGAGAATACAAAAGGATTGATATACGCCATGCTGTACTTGACAATTTCTCCCTTTTGATTTTCCCATGCTTCAATTTTAATAATTCCGCCACCTCGTTTGCGGTTTATCGGAAATGTTTCTGAAACAATTTTATTAAATACCTCTCTAGCCATACAAGCAGATTAGCAGGTATACAATGTGTTGTAAATCTGTTTTGTCTTTTTATGTATCTTTTCTATATTTTTCATATTAACAGGGAGATAGCTGTCCGATCGTTGCTGCTCATATCTAATTTTTCAAGTCAATATGTTTTAACAGGCAACACAATCTTTTTTCTTTGTTTGGGCAATTCCAAGTCAGTAGAACGTGGTCTGTCCCGTATTGCCAAGGTTGTCGTCGCCATGTACTGTCGCAAATTCGGCACGATACATCAAGCCGGAAAGTTGAGTTGAATTGATAGAGAACGAGTGGTTTCGGCTTGAATAACGCTAAAGCTCAGTGGCGCGGTGAAGCTGCATTCACTGCCGCACCTTGTTGAGAGTTTTCTTCGCCAATACTTTGGAGCAAAGCAGAATATTGATCAGGGTCCTTTTCCTCAATTTTCCGTAGGATGAAGCT
>JBATKL010000768.1:0-1535 GCA_049669385.1 Candidatus Electrothrix sp.
CCCCCTACTCCAATCACTGCTCAGATGGGAGGTGATCCATTGTTGAACCTGTCTGTTGATGTTAAGGATCGTGGCAAGATGGTCATCCAGTTGTTGGTCCTCCGGTTGTTGATCCTCCGGTTGTAGGCGCAGATCCGGCAAAGGGTCAAAGTGAACAAGGGAGGCAGGAGCCAGTAATGCAGGGGCGACCGGCCGGTCGCCCCTACTTAAACCCAAAACGCAGGCCAGATCATACAGGGTGAGCGTGGCCGGAATGGGCAGGGCAAAATGGTTGCGCAACACCTGGGCAAGATCGGTCCAAGAAGGAGCAAGGCTGCGACGGAAAAGATTGCGCACCGGCCCATTCTCCATCATCGTTGCCCAATCATCGATACCCTGCCGGATTCCTGAACCAAAAAAGAAAATATGCGGCGCACCATTCTTCTCAGCAGCCTCTTGCCAGAGTTTGAGGAAACAGGTGGAAAAATCCCGCCAAACTGTAGGGGCAGGCCCCTGTGCCTGCCCGGTAGGCAAGGGCGAACACAGGGGTTCGCCCCTACGGCGCTTAGCTGATGTATCCGCAGCCACCCAGCTGAATACCCGTAAAGCCTCAGCACCCTCACCACGGTTCCCCACTCCCAAGCCCACGGCCTTGGGCAGCATGGTCACGGGATCATTGAGCAGATGAACGAAAAAATAGGTTGCAATATGCGCCGGGAACAGATCCGTCGTTTGCTTGATAAGAGCAATTTTATTCTGTTCCAAGGCGGTGACAGCGTATTGCAGACGCTCTCTTTGCGCAGGGCTGAAATCGGTGTTCATTGGGGATTCTGTAGGGGCACGGCGCGCCGTGCCCTTACGGTGTTCGTGTCCGGCAAACCAAGCCGAGGCCGCCCCAATATTCCGTAACCCTAAAGCCCGCATTTTCTCCAAAGCACCTTTGGAGAGCCGGGGAATGAACTGGATATCTTCCTCCTGCAAAGCCTGCTGATAACAGGAGTCAAAATAGGGACAACTCAGGCAATGGGGTTGCAATTGCCACCTTGCTTGATCTGGAGGATGCGAGAGACAGTGTGCAAAATTACGCAAAAGAGCGGGTAAGCTTGCCAGATAAGGCTGCAAATCAAAGGTATGACGCTGGGGCGTATCATCAAGGGGCGAACGAATGAGCAGGAAACCGGTGTCGGCAACTTGGGCGGCCTTGTTCGTGCCGAACAGCTCTTTCTCCTCGTCCAAAAAGGTCTTGAGCAAAAATGCGTAAAACGCCACCTGCCATTTTTGATGATAACGCGGTTTGGCAACGCTTTTAATGTCGCCCACTTCCAAAAGGATATCTTGCTCTCCGGCTGCATCTCCGGATGAAACACGGATGAGATCAGGAATACCGACTCCGTCCACGTTCATCGTATCTACGCCGGGTTGTCCCTTGCCAGCTGGGCCAACGTCCGATAACCCAGTCAAAGGGGACAACAGCGCGGGCAAGAGAAGCACGCCTTGGGCCAGATAGTAATTTCCTGCCAGATCCTTTTGCCCGGAAATACGTTGCAACCAATCCC
>JBATKL010000769.1:0-1985 GCA_049669385.1 Candidatus Electrothrix sp.
TAGGTGCTACGACTTAACTCTATTCTGCCAGCAAGGAAGAATAAACGTCTTAATACCCTCTTCATAGGGTAGGTGTTCAGGAAAACCAGCTGAAAAACTCATTCCAAGGGGTTAACGATCTTCAAACCCTCCACCTGTTCAAAGTCTTTGACGTTTCGTGTCAAAAGAGTCTGATGGTGTTCAAATGCCGTGGCTGCTACCAATGCATCACCCAGGGACATTTTTCTTTGCTGGCGTAATGCAATAGCTGTGTCAATAATGGGCTGTGTTACCGGCAGGACTGTAATCGTCTCAAAGAACAGTTGCAGATAATGTTGCTCATCTTTTGACAGCTTGTGATAACCCAGAGTTTCCACGCAACTAATGACGGAACAGCAGATTTTGTTGTTCCTCAAGGTTTCCTGGAGAGCCTGAAATTCAGGAAGAAACGAATAGATAATAATATTGCTATCAAGAAGCATCAGGCTTCTCTTCCGGGAAGCGGTCTGTCACGGCGCAGATCCCGCTGCCAGGCAACCGGATCCTGAATATGGGAGAACAATTTTTTCCCAGAAGCTTCCTGGAGTAATCGCACCAGTTTTTCACCGTTGGGCCTGTGTTCTTTTACCTGTGATCTACTGCGGGGCAGTTTGCTTTTCAGAAAACGCACAAAGTTCAGCGCCTCTTTTTGCATTTCCTTGGGCAGATCGCCTGCATCCTCAAGAAGTTGTTCAAGTACTGCGTCCATAATATTTTTGCCTCTGCATGATTTCGTTGCGTGAAGGTGATGAGCTACAAACTATTGTAGCTGATATTGGGTGAAATTTGCAACGCTGGAGAGTGGCAGGGAAAAAGAAAGAGGCGATCACAAGAATCGTTTCTTTATCTTAATACCCTCTTCATAGGGTAGGTGCTCCAACGGTTAAGATGCCTTTACCGCCGGGGAGGAAATTTTAGGCATATTTTGAATAAGCGCACGCAAAACAGTATTTACGTCCTCAGCAGAGGTAAACACCTGAGCCACATCCGAGTCAAGCACAACCAGCACGTTATCCTCGGTAACCCGTTCAGCAAAGCGATTGGGACGTGCCTTGCTGTAATCAAAGTTATATTCAGATTTCAGGTCGTCACTCCCTGAAGGTGCCACAACCTTACCGACTTGTTTGCACGGAATTTCTTTTTTCAAGCTTTGCAATAGGTTTTAAGCGGAAAATCTTCTTTGCTTCCGGGCTGTTCATGGCGTGCCAAAGATCCCAGTCCTGCTGGAGTCCCAGCCAGAAATCTGCCGACATACCGAGCACCCGAGATAAACGCAAAGCGGTGTACGGGGTTACTGAACGCCGCTCCTTGAGAATATCAATAAGAGAAGAGTATGAAACATCCAAACGTTGAGCAAGTTCTTTCCGGGTTATACCGAGAGGTTTAACAAACTCCTCAGCAAGCATCTCGCCGGGATGGGTCGGAGGGCGCTGTTTGGGTAGACGCCGACCAGTGGATTTTTCAGTGGTAGTCAGTGATTTCGACTTCGCATGCATGGTCGTTCTCCCATTGAAAGCAGATTCGGTACTGCTGATTAATTCGTATACTGTATTGATCATCCCGGTCACCTTTGAGGCGTTCCAGGCGGTTTCCAGGAGGAATCCTGAGTTCACCGATTTCTCTGATTCGGTTGATTTGATCCAGCTTTCGACGGGCTACAGACCAAATGGACTTGGGACAGCATTTCCTTGCGGCTCGGGATATTGAGCCGTCAAAAATATCTTCTGTGCCTGCGTTTTTGAAAGACTGTATCATTGATCAATTATATCTCATTCCATGGCAGGCGTACAGAGTATTTCCCTATGTTTGGCCGATGTTTTTTGTGGGCACAAAAAAAGGGCGACCAACCGGTCGCCCCTACGTCTTAATACCCTCTTCATAGGGTAGGTGCTACGACCGATCAAAAAACCTTGTTCCGAAGTGACTTTGAGTCTTAATACCCTCTTCATAGGGTAGGTGCTACGACC
>JBATKL010000770.1:0-1523 GCA_049669385.1 Candidatus Electrothrix sp.
TGTCGGAAGACAGAAAATTGATATATCCGGGACCAGTTTTTTACCAGCTGCTTAACAGATCCCCAGAGCGGGGAGGCATTCGCAAATTATCATACTGCTCTGGTCTGACTTCTGAATACGGGCCACTTAATTATTTATTGTTTGATTGACTATTCCGATTCTCCGGACGTGTTTCCCGGGCTTCGTTTGGCAAGCTCTCGGTCGATCATGAATAGACCGCCCTTGGCCTCACCCATCAGTTTCAGTTGCTCCAGCACTCCGGTGACATTCTCTTCTTCCTCCACCTGCTCCGATACAAACCACTGAAGAAAGATATTGCTGGCATGATCATGCTCTGCAAGCGCCAGTTCCACCAATTCATTAATCAGGCCGGTTACCTTCTGCTCGTGTTCGAGGGTTGCTTCAAAGACCGCCTGGGGAGAATTCCACTGTTTCGGAGGGGCTTCGATGTGCAGCAGGTTGACCCTTCCGCCGCGCGGGTTGATGAAGTCATAAAATTTCATGGCGTGGGTTAATTCTTCCTGGGCCTGGTAATGCATCCAGTTGGCGAAACCATCAAGATTGATGGATTTAAAATAGGCGTTCATCGACAGGTACAGGTAGGAAGAATAAAGTTCGGCATTCAGCTGACCGTTGATTGCCTCCTGCATTTTTTCAGATAACATGGTGTTTATCCTTTCCAGAGGCCGTGGAGATTGCAATATTCACGGGCGGTTACATTTTGCGCATCCGTCTTGAAAACGGCTTCGGGTGCTTCCCCGATGCATAAGAATTGCCTGTCCGCTTTGCCGTCTGCAATAATTTCAATCCATTCAATATAGTGTTTTTCCTCCATGGGATGTGCCACATCGCCGACCTTGACCTTGACACCGCCTGCGACTTTTTCAATAACGGGCACGTGTTTTTCTTTGGCTGCATCCACGGTGTTTTCCACCATCAAAACCATGGCCTCGCCGCAGCAGACCAGTTCACCCCCTCCGCCATGAATTACCTCAACGATGTTGCCACAGGCCTCACATTTGTAAATTTCCAATTTTTCCGCCATTTTTATTCTCCTTTCATTTTAGTTGAGTCGTTCTACCAGTTTTCACCCAGCAGCTCAAAATGAGCCTGGGGATGGTCACATGCCGGGCAAACCAAGGGGGCTTCGCTGCCCTCATAAAGGTATCCGCAGTTGCGGCATCGCCAAACCACCGTCGCATCTCTCTTGAATACCCGGCCAGCATCGATATTGGCGGCCAGTTCCAGAAAGATTCTTCTCGGTTTGGGTTCCCTTCATTCGTCATTTTTCAATATTCATTTCACTTCAGGCCACCAGCCTTTTCTGATGTGATTTTGTCTTTCTTCTTCAGCCAATTTTTTCAGCTTGTAAGCAGAATCTCGTAAGATGCCGTAGAGAATACCGCATCCGTTGTCTTCCCGATCGATGTCTCCCTGATCCGCCAGGAAGATCATATCTTCAACGAGTTCTAACGTTTTCGCGATGTGCAGGTTGCAGGGTCTCACGCTCTTTCACTCTCCGG
>JBATKL010000771.1:0-3298 GCA_049669385.1 Candidatus Electrothrix sp.
GTTCAAGAGCTTGTTGTAGCTTCCGGTAATTAATGATGAAACGAACCGGTATAATACTCCTTAACTGGAACGCCGCTGAAGACACCATTGGCTGTGTCCAGAATTTCCAAAATTTTCTTGGGGATAATCTTGAGGATAAAACAACCATCTATGTGGTGGATAACAACTCAGATCCAGCGGACAGAGAAAAAATTCAACAGGACTGTCAGCATATCGTTTTTATCCAAAATGACAGCAATCTCGGGTATGCAGGCGGCAATAATGTTGGTCTTCGCAGGGCGCTCAAAGATGGGTGTGAATGTATCCTGCTGATGAACAACGATGCCCGAATTGCGGAAAAGGATTTTCAGCTTTTAGTGCAGGCAATGGATGCAGAGCCGGGTCTCGGTATTGTCGGTCCGATTATCCGGGATAACAGCGGCGGGATACTCAATGCAGGTGGCAGGGATATAGGCCGTCATTATATCTCCCATTTCAAACAGCCTGTTCAGCCTGATACGCTCTACAATGTAGATTATGTCTCCGGGACGATCTGTCTCATCCGCTCCTCTTTGCTTGAACAGATCGGCCTTCTGGACGAAGAGTATTTTTTCAGCGGTGAAGTGGCTGATCTCTGCCAAAGAGCCAAGCAACAACGTAGCTCCCCGGATCCCTCCGGCGCATCCTGCCGCATTGCTATCAACCCGCTAGCCTCAGGCACCCATGACCTTTCCGCCTCTCACGGTAACCGGAGCGGAATTTACACCTATTACACGGTTCGTAACCGCTTTCTCTACATCCGTAAACACCTCCGCTCCTCAATTCCCCGGCTTTTTTTGTATTGGACCTCCCAGCATCTCCGACATGCCTACCGCTGTTTACGGGAAAGAAAAAAGACCGAATTGCGGATGGTGCTGAAAGGTTTGCTGCACGGGCTGATCGGAAAATACGGTCCCCTGCATTAAGGGAACCTATCCTGCCCCCTAGGGCGAGACAACAAAACATGAAAGCTGGTCGAGCGACTCCAAGGAGTCACCCGTACCTTCATAAAAACTCTCCCGGAATTATCCCGGATTCTTTCCGCATAAAAAAATGGATCTCCAATTTGTCCGAAAAATCTTGGCAACTGCCGAAGATGTCTCTGTTAATTCACCGGAACTCTCACAAAGTTGGGTCAACGGGGTGACAGAATATCACCTCAATCCGGATCGAACCAATATTCTCCGTCCTTTACAGCTGGAGCCGAACCGAAATATCCTGGAGGTCGGCTGTTCAAGCGGTATTTTATCCCGGTATCTCGGTGAACAGGGGCATCAGGTCTTGGGTATCAAAACAGGAATCAATTGCCTTGAAGCGGCAAAGCTGCGTTGTGCGGACCTGCCCAATGTCTGTTTTGCAGCCACTCCCGATGAAATAGAGAAGGCTCTGGAGGCAACCTATGATGTTGTTGTGCTTCTACCGCCCCTTCCAGAGCTGGTCCATGAGATTCTGCACGACAAGATTGGCAAAGAGAATATCGTCATCGGGCTGAAAGAAAGGGCAGAGTATCTGCGCATTCTCATGAGTACGCTTTCTGAAGATGGCATCCTGGTCATCGCCACCGGCAACAGACTGGGATTGAAATATTGGCTCGGGGCCTCGGAGGACAATTACAGCAAGCCCTACACCGGGCTATGGGGCTATGGGTCTCGTTATCAGCATCCCCGTATGTTTTCCCGGAACGAGTGGGTTGAAATTTTCCAGCAGGCAGAACTTCCACATCATCAATTCCTGTACCCATTCCCGGATCATCAATTTGCCGAACTGATTCTGTCTGATGACTTTATCCAATCCGATCCCTATGCCCATTCTTTGCTGTACAGAACACGATCACGAGACCTGGCCGAACCGGATTGGCTACCGGATCAGGATGAATTTCTTCACTGGAAATCTCTCCATCAATCCGGGTACCTTCAGGAATTCACCAACTCCTTTCTTATTACTATTGCGAAATCACAGGAAAGACTGACTGCTACTTTTCCTTATGATTTCATCAAATTGTCTAAGAGCAGACAACGAAGCAAATATCACGCAGTCACCTATAAAGAAAAGCAGCAACCTGTTGTCATCAAAGAACTCCTTGAAAAAAAAGATACTGAAAAAAAAGATAAGAGGGGTGTTGTCGCCCATGTTCCGCGCGGTCATAAATACATACAGGGGCCTTTACTTGCCGAACTCTGGATTGATGCCTTGGTCATGGATGGTAGGAGCGAGAAATTCAAGCAACTCCTCAATGATTATTATCATTTCTTGACAACGCACCTTGCACAGGCGGAACAACCAGGCCGCTTTCTTGATCTGCTGCCCTTTAATATTATCCTTGCCTCAGACGGTCAATATCAATGGTTTGATCAGGAATGGGCTGTTGAGTGTGAGGACATCAGCCCAGAGTTTATCCTGTTTCGTGCCCTGCTCTGGTTTGGTTTTGCCCACGATACGCATATCAGCTGTGCCATGAAGGCAGAAAATTTAACCAGCATTGCCGAATTTATCAACTTCGGCTTTCAGCTGCTTTCTATGGATGAACAAGGCCTGCTTCCCGGTTTTATTGAACAGGAAGGAAGGGTGCAGCACAGTATCGACCCGACTCAAGGGATTGATCAAGTGGATGCTGTACTCCGGCAGCCGTTTCAGCAGGCTATCAAAATTTGTCAAACCTCCCAGTTTGATGCCCAGCTGTTTTGGGTAACCGAGACTTCTCCGCTGTCTGGTGATAATTGCCTCAACGTGCGAGCCTACATGGCCCGTGAACGGCAAACCTTATTCTTTCCCTTGCCAGATCAGATAGAGAACCTAAAAATCCTGCGCTTTGATCCTTCGGACCGCCCAGGTTTCTTTCATATTCACCGACTGACCCTCAGGTTGACACCAGAGGATGCAGCAGAAAGTCGTGTCCTTTGGGAGGCCGTTGGGGGCGACATTACTGAAGCGACCATTATGGAGCATATGCATTACTGCTCCTCAAGTATGCGGGAGGTCTTTTTCTCTGTCGGAGATGACCCGCATGTCATTATTGAGCTTCCTCAGTCAGTTACCGAACAAAGCGGCCAAGGACGTTTACAGTTTGAGGTGGTGATAGATTGGCCCCAATCCTCAGATTATTTGGCCGTTCTTGACGAAATGCAAACTCTTCGACGCCTGATGTCTGAAATCAAAGTACAGTCAAAGGAAAGCCAACAACGACTGGAGGACATGCATGAAAGTGCAGCCGTGATGCGGCAGCGCATAACGGTCTTGGAGCATAAGCTTGACGGCATACGAAGGACATTTATAGGAAGAA
>JBATKL010000772.1:0-1544 GCA_049669385.1 Candidatus Electrothrix sp.
TGCGCTCATTTCGGGGCGGCGAGTTGTCCGCTTTCGTTTCACTCAAGCAGACCTACGCCAGAATGGGGCAACAGTTATCTCGCCTTGTCAATGATTCGCAAACCAAATAACATAACTTCTTAAGAGCTGAAAATTTGACCCTTTTTTGTCCATTGCCTCAAGATCGGCCAGCGGGAAAACATAACTTGATTTCTTCTTTGTAACTTTGACAAAAATACCCCGCAAGTCATCAATGTATGCGTCTATTTCTTCTACTGTTATTCTGTCGCCCGTTCGTAAAGGACCCCTTTCCTGAAACTCGTTAACCTCAGCTTGAAAAGGAAACGTTAACACCTGACGCAGGTGTGTATCCCAGGCTTCAAGAGCGGCTTCATCATCACCTGAGGGAACATCTTGTAATACTTGACGGATACCTTCTCCCTCTTTCCCTAAAGAATCCCAAGCGTGCTTGTTGTTAAGAATGCCGATCATTTCATCAACGTCATCTTCCGTATCGCGAGGCTCTGTTTTCTCAACATCAGTGGCGTAGGTATAGTATTGGCTCCAACCGAGTCCTTCCAGTTCACTGTTGGTTATATATGAGTCAGGTATGTTTTTTAAGGTCAGGCTGTCCCAGTCGATAAAAAGAAGATTATCTTCCTCTTTCTCGATTTTCGTAATCCTCCCTTGCCATCCGCCGATATCCATTCCAGTGTCTGGATCTTTAATACCTGCTTTCACCACAACGGAATCATTGAGTTGAAAATTCATAGCACTCTATTATGTTTTAACTTTCATCTTAAATGCATAAGTAATTGTCCGCTTTGTTTCACTCAAGAGTACCTATTCTGCTGGGTATATTGAAAAAATGCCGGAATCCTTATTTCATCGACTCGATTTTTGCAAGCGCGGGATTGCCGGACAAAGATTCTAGTTGCTGTATGGCTAAACGATTAAGAATTTCAAGCCGTTCCTGCTGTTGGACGTCCTGCTGTATCAGCAAGGCATTTTGGCTTTCAAGGGCAGCTAAAACAACCAGTTGGTGTACGGTTGCGTATTCACGCATGTTGCCTTTCAATTTCGGATTATCAGCTTTCCACTGAGCTGCTGTTTTTCCGAACAACGCAACATTCAAAACATCCGCTTCGCCAGCATATATGTAGCCTGCCTGAGTATTGGAGACCGTTTGGGGAATAAGGTTCTCTTTTATAGCGTCCGTATGTATTTTGTAATTCGTTTTTGTCAACGACCTGTTTAAATCCCATTGCAGGCCCTTGGAAGCTATTTCCTGCTCTTTGAGCCTTTGGAATTCTTTTATGAGGTACAGCTTGAACTCGGGGCTTAACCATGACCCGAACTCAAATGCTATATCTCTGTGGGAGTATGTGCCGCCGTATCGTCCTGGCTTTGCAAAAAGACCGATACCGTTCGTCAGAGTGACCCATTTTTTTACGGATAGAGAAAAGCTGTTCAGTCCAGCTTCATTTTTAATTCCCTCGAATTCGAGGGAATTAAAAATGAAGCTGGACTGAACAGCTTTTCTCTATCCGTAAAAAAATGGGTCA
>JBATKL010000773.1:0-3364 GCA_049669385.1 Candidatus Electrothrix sp.
AACGATGACCCCACCTTGGCCGAGTTCAACTTTATCACTAACTGGCCGGAACACAGCCTGTCCAAGAAAAAGGAGCTCTATAAAAAATATGCCTCCCATGAACTGCACCTCTTTCTGGCGAAAAAGGACCCGGAATTTTTTCAGACAGTCGTCCAACCCTATCTGGCCAATAAGAAAGATAAGCAATTTGTTGACGACTGGTTGCTGGAGCGCCCCTTACAGAAATACCTGGAGCCCTGGGCCTATGACAGACTGAATATAGTTGAACGCGCCCTGCTGGCCCGACGGATCAAAGGACAACGCACAAGCACGGCCCGTCATCTCAAGGATTTGTACGATCTGCTCCCTCCTGATATGGAACGCTTTAACCACCTGTTTGATGCGGCCCTGCGCAGCAGCGGCCTGGAGGAAAGCCGTGAAGGGGGTATGTATGACTACGAGGATATGCCCCTTGAAGAAACAGAGATGGACGCCCTTCCGCAGGCAGCAGCACTTCATAACTCAGCCTTGTACCAGGGCCTGACCAAAGGTGCCAGTACACCCAGGCCTGGCCGCGCAAGTATTGGTGGGGGAATGAAGAAAAAGGCCCGCCAAGCCAAAAAACAACGCATCTCAGAGATGGACCTCATGGACGCTGCCGCAGCGCCCCCTGCTGAAATGAAGGAGGAAAGGGCTGTAAAAGGGGCTGTGCTTGCTGCTGGGATCAGCAAAGACAACAGAAAACGTGACGCCTCAAAACGCACCTCTCTCCGTCAGCTCTATCGCAAATTAGAAAAGAGCAAGGAATGGGTGGAGAACAACTATTATCACCAACCTCTTCAACCTCTTCAACCTCTTCGATCTCTACAGGCGAACACAACGCAACTGGCTGATCTGGTCACCATTGACGGGTTCTGGAAAGATTTTGCCGAGTGGAACGGGGAAGGACCGTTTTTATCCGGCAACCTGTTCGAGGCCGGTGACAGCTTCACCGAGATCATGCTGGCCCTGGCCCTGCTGGATCTGCCCTTTGAGGCGGGCGAACATGAGTATCAGTACAAGGACGGCGGCCTGGTCCTGACAGCTGCCAGCGACCTGATCCTCTTTCACCGTCAGGTGCTCAAGGCCCTCAAGTCTCAGGGCGAGAGCCAAGAGGTTCTCCTGGTCAACCAGAGCTTCTTTGCACCGGATGATCGCTATCGCTATGCAAATAACGAGCGTTTTGACAAGTTTATCAGCAAGGCGTTTGAACAGGGCCGGGTCTACGGCTGTCAGCTGGTCATCACCAATCCGACCTCAACCCGACGCGAGGTGGATGTGCTCCAACAGATCCCGGCAGGCGCTATCCCTGTGCTGGGCGGAATGCGGACCAAGAGCCGCCATGCAGTCCTGGAGCCCTATTCCACCCAGTCCCAGGAGTATTATTTTTATTTTCCGCAACCGGGCGTCTTTTCCCATTATCCGGTCCATGTAGCCCAGAACGAAGAGGTGGTGGCCGCAGCAGAACCCTTTGTTTTCACGGTCAAGGCGGAAGTGGATGAACGGGACAAGGAGAGCTGGGAACATATCTCCCAGTTTGGCTCGGAAGACGAGGTGATCGCTTTTCTTAACAAAGAGAATATTGAACGCCTGGACCTGGAGATGATTGCCTGGCGGATGTGGGACAAGGGCTTTTTCAACACGATTCTGTCCCTGCTCAGCGAACGCAAGAAATACAACCACATCCTCTGGTCCTATGCTCTGTTCCATAATGAGCCAGAGCGAATCCGCCAGTTCCTGCCCCGCACCTCCTTGGCTGACAACAGCGGCATGGTCCTGGACACTCCCTTACTGGTGCTTGACCCGATAATTCGCCATGTCTATGAGCATAAGGAGTACTGGCCCTTGGTCAACGCCCGGACCTTCAAGTTGGGCAAGAGGCGAAAGATCCTCAATCATCAGTTCCATAGCCAGTACGAGAGCTTTCTCAAAACCCTGATCTATCGCTCAGCCTTGACAGAAGAGGACAAGATGACCCTGGTGGTCTATCTACTGCTTCAGGATCGGATTGCCGAGGCCATGCATTGGTACGGAACCATTGATCCAGCCAAGATGGGGATGAAAATCCAATACGATTACCTGTCCGCCTATCTCGCCATGTACCGGGGTGCGCCGGATAAGGCCAAGGCCATTGCTGACAAATACCAGGACTACCCGGTGGATCGCTGGCAGGATCTGTTTCAAACCGTGTTGGCCCAGTGTAACGAGATAGCAGGTGACGAAATAGCGGGTGACGGGAGAGCAGGCACGGAGGCAGCCCTTGTGGATGAGAAAAACCGCACCCAGAGCCAGACCCTGCTGGCGGACGCGAGCCCGCATCTGCAAGTTGAGCTGGAGGGCGGAGTGCTCCAGGTTGAACACAGCAACCTGGCTGGTCTGCGGGTCAACTATTTCCCCATGGATCTTGAGCTGTTGTTCTCCCGCCAGCCCTTTGTCCAGGATCTCGGCACCCGCTTTACGGTGATCAAGCCCTTTCGTTCCGATGAGCTGAAAATCAGCGACGAACAACCGCTCACCATCAAGGTGCCGGATGAACTCAAAGACAGGAACCTGATGATTGAAATCGCCGCAGCTGGGATAAGTAAGCTAAAGGCCTATTATCCCAACCGGCTCAAGATTGAACTGATCGAGTCCTATGGCCGCTTGCGGGTGGCGGACAAGGAAAGCGGGAAACCCTTGTCCAAGGTGTATATCAAGGTGTATGCCCGCAGCGGGAACAGCACGGTGGCCTTTTATAAGGACGGGTATACCGACCTTCGGGGTCGGTTTGACTATACCTCGCTGAACTCCGGTCAGCTGGATTCGGTGAGCCGCTTTGCGGTTCTTGTCTTGAGCGAGGAACATGGGGCTTTGGTTCGGGAGGTTGATCCTCCTCAGCGATAAAAAGGAGTTGCGGAGTTTTTTCATATTTTTTTACCAAAGGAGAAGGATGTATGCAAGCACAGGAGCAGCATCATATCAGCCCTAATTAACAGCACCGCCCCCACCGTAAACAGTGACTTGAAAGAGGGGATAAAATCATGACGCAATACAACCCAGACAACGAACGAATCAAACGAGAATATTTAACCTTTCTCAAGGAGGCCAAACAGCACAGCGAGCCCACCCTTGATGCGGCAACAAAGGCCCTGCACAGGTTCGAGACATACAGCGGATTCCGAGATTTTAAACGGTTTCATTTTGAGCAGGCAATAGCCTTTAAAAAGCATTTTGCCAAGCAGAAAGGGGAGAGATCAAGCAAGCCATTGAGCAAGTCAACCATGCATTCCACGCTCTCACAGCTGAAGCGTTTTTTTGAATGGCTCTCTCAGCAGACGGGGTATAAATCGCGTATTCAGTACACTGA
>JBATKL010000774.1:0-1895 GCA_049669385.1 Candidatus Electrothrix sp.
ATAATGATGATAACGTGGAGCAAGGAGATATCATTACGTATACTATTGATATCGAAAACACCGGCGGCTCTCCGTTAAATAATGTGGTGGTGACGGATGCGTTGCCTGCCGGTACCACCTACGTTGCAGAGAGTACTTTAGTGGATGGCTGGTATCGACCGGTTGTTAACTATGAATATAAAGACGAGTTTGATTCGGTAGACTACAACGGTGATGACGGAGCTACTGCTTGGACCACTTCGTGGACGGAAATCGGTGATGATAATAATGCAGGCAACGGGGAGGTTCTGATAACTGGTGGTCAATTGAGCTTTAGTGGAGGAAATGGTGGTGATGCTGGCTTAGAGGAGCTAACCCGAGCAGCAGATTTAACAGGTGCAACGACCGCGACATTATCACTCAAGGTGCAGGGATCCACTGGGGATAATGCGCTTGAAGCCGGAGATAAATTTTATGTTGATGTCTCTGACGACGGTAGCACATGGACTAATTTAGTTGCATTGGAGGGGACAAGTATTCCTACTTCGGCAACAACTCTTTCCTATGACATCGGGTTGTACGCCAATGCGAATACCCAAATTCGCATCTATGCGGAAGGACTTATCGAAAGTTCGGGACCGTTTTGGTCTCCTGAATATGAAGAAATATTTATTGATGATATAACGGTCACGTTTTCTGCGGGGTCAATATTCTCCAGCACTAAAGATAACATTCCGGCAGGGGTAAACGGCGATGTAACGGACGGTGTTCCTGCGGATCTTGTTGTGAGCGCAGATGCCTTCTATCTCGGAGCAAACGGCAGCGGCTCTGAATCCATGACCGTCACGTACCAAGTTACTGTAGACGATCCTGTAACAGGTGGTCTTACCACTATTGATAATACTGTTCGCGTAACTTCCGATGAGTTGACACTGGATGAGGTGACGGATAGTGTAAGCGATAACATTTTGACCAGCATTATTGGCGATACAGTCTGGCACGATGTTAACGGCGACGGCGTTCAAGATGCAGGAGAACCCGGTATTGCAGGAGTAGAGGTAAAGCTTTATGCAGCTGATGGCACCACTTTGCTTGATACTGTAACAACGGACAGTAGTGGTAATTATTCCTTTGTCCGTCTTTCCTCTGGTGACTATATCGTTGAAGTCACTAAACCGACAGGAGCGTCCCTCACAGCTCAGGATGCCGGAGCGGCAACTGAAGATAAAGACAGTGATTTTGCTGACGGTACCAGTCGTACCGGAATAATCACTCTTGCTCCGGGTGAGGATAATATTGATATTGATGCTGGGCTGGCCTACGCCAACACTTTGGGGGATACCGTCTGGCACGATGCTGATGGTAACGGTATTCAGGATGGAGGAGAGCCTGGAATCCAAGGCGTAACGGTGGAGCTGATGGATAGCACTGGAACAACAGTGCTTGGTACAACGACAACTGGTGCAACAGGTAGCTACAGTTTTACCAATTTGTTGCCTGCTGATTACGTTGTTCGAGTTGTACCTTTGGTAGGCACATCTTTCACCACGCAGGATGAAGCTACAGCAACAGAGGCAACGGATTCCGATGTCACCCCGGCGGACGGTAAAAGTGCATCTGTAACTATGGCTGGTGATACTGTTAATAGCGATGTGGATGCAGGGCTTATATATAATAATAGTCTTGGTGATAAGGTATGGCAGGATATTGATGGAGACGGAGAGCAGGATGGCTCTGAACCCGGAGTGGACGGAGTTACTGTGGAGCTGCGTAAAGTCAGTGATGACAGCGTCGTCGCAACCGATGTAACTGTGAGCGGCGGTCTGTACAATTTCAGCAATATTACTCCTGGAGAGTATTACATTCAGGTGAGTGTTCCGGCAAATAATAACTTCACTGGAAAAGATGCAGTAGGT
>JBATKL010000775.1:0-1928 GCA_049669385.1 Candidatus Electrothrix sp.
GCGGCAAGATCATCATGCAAAAGTCCCCACAGCATGTGCTCAACAGTCACATACTCGTGTTTTTTTGCCTTAGCCTCTTTTATAGCCTTTATCAAGGCCAACTCTAATTCTCGACTCAACATATCAGTATTATGGCTAAAAGGTGGCGTGTAAATGCCGGAAGGTCAGTTATGCCTTTTCCAACGAGCATTTCAACGGAAATTGATTTTTGCGGGCTGTCTGATGCACTTCCGACACCTTAGTCTCTCCGATTTCACGGGAAAAAACACCGGCTACCCCCATTCCTTGATGGTGGACATTCAGCATAATCGTTGTCGCCTCCGAGGTGTCCTTGCCGAAGATAGTTTCCAGCACCATAACCACGAATTCCATGGTTGTATAATCGTCATTATGGAGAAGCACCTTATACAGGGGAGGTTCCTGAATATCTTTTTTATCCTTGGTCAGTATTTCTTCCCTATGTCCTGAATCTGTTTTTCCCATCTTCTTGATTGTATGCTGTTAAAATATCAAATGTCAATCTTTCGCCATTCATTCATCAGCATGCTCATGCTTATCGGAACATTATAAAACAGTCCGATATGTCCGGCGTTACTCACAAAGATTCTCCTTTCTATATTGTAATGCTCAGGAATGATTTTGCAAGCTTACTTTGTCGACAGCGGTCATCATAGAAAGAATCAAATGCTGAAGAACAGTATCTGTATCTATTGACGATCCTTTTAAACGCATATCCGCCGTAAGGATATCGCGCAACCAAGCACGAAGAAGAGCTGTGGAGAAGCCAGCAGCTGTCTTAAAGCGCATGTACAGGGCAAAGGGATGGCCAGAGAACTCTGTCTTCCAGCGTTCATTTTGTTTTAAGGCGGGCAGGCATTGCTCCTGAAAAATCTTTGCTGAAATGCCAGGACGAAAATGATATCTTTCCTGTTCAAGGAGAACACGAAAAAGGAGGAGAGTACGGGTAAAGTTTCGTAAGGTTGCCAGGATGGCCAAGGCATGAAGACCGTTTTCCTGAAGGCGTGAAGCGATAAGGAGGGCCTGATCAATTTTTTTATCACTGATCGCCTGGGTCAGCTCAAAAACCGCTTCCTGTCGTGTACGACCGACCATGCTGTCAAGATCCTTCCCGGTGATCTGCCCGGCCTCTCCCACAGACAAGGCTAATTTTTCTGTTTCCATCATTGCGGCAACCGGGTGAAACCCTACCCGTTCGAGCAATTGTTCCATGACGCCTGGCGCCATGGTCTTGTTCATCTTTCGCAGCACGGTGCTTACCTGTCTTTGGAGAACCGCCTGCTGCTCTTTTTTCGCCTGCGCACTTGCCCCGGTGTCCACATGAAGATCAATAACCGCGTATTTTTCCTTAAAGGATTTGTACAGTTTTTTGCGTTTATCCACCTCTTCAGCCAGCAGCATCAGGATGTTATTCTGTGGTATCCCGGTATCAAGGGTCGCCAAGGTCATTTCTCCGGCATTTCCTCCGGTATTTCCTCCGGTATTTCCTCCGGTACTTCGGGTGGATTGAGTCGAACCGGATACTGTTCCCGATTGTTGGGAATATTTTGCAAGGACTTCTCCTGTCCAAGGCAATTTTTCGCCAGGTTTGGCAAAACCGAAACATTTTTTCCATTGGGCGGCACTCAGGCCACCAGGATCGTTTTCTGGATCTCTGCTGTTTAAGCCCCCGGCCTCCATCATTGCCTGGAGGTATTTAAAGGCCTTGTCCGGTTTATTGGCCTTATGGGCCTGTGCTGCTCGACTCCAGATAGCCTTTGCCACACTCTTGGAATGAAATAATCTCGTGTTATTGACCCTGAACACTTGCTTGCCGCCCAGCAGGCTGAAACTGCGGAGCTTGGACAGCGTGAGATTACTCTCCTCTGTGTCGCCGTCAATGCTGTGGACTGTCCCGCCAGCAGCGCAAA
>JBATKL010000776.1:0-3174 GCA_049669385.1 Candidatus Electrothrix sp.
CCTGCCCGCTCTCCTCTCTGGTCAGCGTCTGAAACGAATCAGGATGCTTCAGGTTAAAATACCCTGTAAACATTTTTGTTTTCATATACTTATGGAAGGTTAAATCATGAAAAAGACAATGAACATCTCTTTGCTCCTGCTCACAAGCGTCGTATTCCTCTCTGGAGGAAATGCTTTATCAAAAACCATCACGGTTGATGATGCGGAAAGCCGAATGGAATATTTGGAAAAGGCTCGTTCCTGGTCAAAGGATATAAGACCCGACCAAATAACATTGGATGGTCCCAAGCAGAAAAAGAAATGGCATCAGTTTTCTTATAACGAAATGATTGAGTGTTCATTTCAAGAACCAGACGTAAAAGATCCGCCAAATGGGAAAACACCGAAATTCTGGTGTGTAGACGACAATGGAAAAAGTTTTAAGGTGAAATACGAGAACCTTGATACCGGGGAAAGAAACGATGGAGTTTTCGGGGAAATTTTAAGTACTCGCTTATTCTGGATGCTTGGGTTTCCTTCCGATGCAATATATCCGGTCAGGATAAACTGCGCCAATTGCCCCAAAAAACCATGGGATTATCTTCTTGGTTTTTTTGCTAAAGATGAGCAGGATCAAGGGGGAAATATATCAAATCGTCAGAAGCGATATATTCGTGAACTTTCTCAACCTAGAGTACAGAATTTAATAATTAATAACGCTGTGATAGAAATTAAGGCTCCTTATGATGAGATTGAAATGATTCCACACCAAGGGTGGTCATGGAAGGAGTTTAAAAGTTTACTGACGGAACAGAACTCATATCGGGTCCAACATGAAGCACTGGCTTTGTTAGCTGCCTTTATACAACATGCCGATAATAAACCGGAACAACAACGACTGGTATGCCTGGATGATACTCGCAAAAAAGGAGAACAATGCTCGGAGACTATGATTATGATCCAGGATTTAGGTTTCAGTTTTGGTCATGGATATATTGAGGGACAACGCTCAACCAGCACTGCCAGTTTATATGGATTTGTAAACGCTCCGATTTGGTCTGATAAAGATAACTGCATTACAAAAATAAACTATTATGAATGGACTGGTGAAGATGCTGATGTGCAGATATCTGAAGCTGGAAGGAAATTGTTATCTGACGTATTGCAGCAATTGACAGATGATGACCTGGTTAATTTATTTGTGCCAGCCCGCCTCTATCTTAAACCTGAGTCTATAAATATGGCCGGACAGGAGAGATCCGTAACAATAATGGATTGGGTAAGGGCCTTTAAAGATAAAATTGCAGATATTTCGGAGCATACATGCCCAGAAAATTAAAGCTTGTAGGCTAAAGCGAGGACCTTACTCGTAGCTCCCGCAGAGGAGGTCAGGTCACCCGGAAAACTTCTTCCAAGGTGGTAACACCGTTCAACACCTTTTGCAGGCCGTCTAGGCGCAAAGTCTGCATAGGATGCTCAGCATCGGCTATAGCCTCCCGTTTGACCTGTCCGGCATCCGAGGTGGTGAGGATAATACTTTTGATATGTTCGGAAAGCACCATCAGCTCGTAAATGCCGATACGTCCATGGTATCCGGTGTGAAGGCACTCCTCGCAACCTTTGCCGCGATAGAGAACAGCATCATGAAACTCATGGGGTAGGGCCAGTTGTTCCAGTTGTTCCCGAGCAGGTCTGTAGGCTTCCCGGCAATGCGTGCAGATTTTACGGACAAGGCGCTGGGCCATAATGGCATTTACCGAGGATGAGACCAAAAAGGGCTCAACGCCCATATCGATCAGGCGAGTGACGGCACTCGCTGCATCATTGGTATGGAGGGTCGAGAAGACAAGATGGCCGGTCAGGGCCGCCTGGATAGCCATTTCTGCGGTTTCTATATCCCTAATCTCACCGACCAGGATGATATCAGGATCCTGCCGGACAATGGTCCGGAGGCCGTTGGCAAAGGTCAGATCAATCTTTGCATTGACCTGGACCTGACTGATCCCGTTGATCTGGTACTCGATGGGGTCTTCCACCGTAATGATATTAACATCGGACTGGTTAAGTACGGATAACGCGGAGTACAGACTGGTTGTTTTTCCGCTTCCTGTGGGGCCGGTGACGAGAACGATCCCGTGCGGTGCCTTGATCAGCTTCATCAGAAGCTTGAGATCACGCGGTGACATGCCGAGCTGTTCTAGTGAAAGCAGCACATTGGATTTATCCAACAAGCGCATAACCACCCGTTCGCCAAAGGCCGTGGGCAGCGAGGACACACGCAGATCAATATTTTTATCCGCAATGCGGATTTCAATACGCCCGTCCTGGGGAAGACGCTTCTCCGCAATATCCATTTTTGCCATGATCTTGACTCGGGAAATCAATTTGGCCTGAACATGCTTCTGCGGGGTCAGCATTTCGTAGAGGATACCGTCAACACGTTTGCGGATTTTGACCCGATCTTTATACGGCTCGATATGGATATCACTGGCACCGTCGCGAACGGCCTGGGAGAGAATCAGGTTAACCAGTTTAATAACCGGGGCGTCGCTGGTATCGTCCAGCAGGTCTGCTGTTTCTTCAATTTCTGTAAGCAGTGCTTCAGGGTCGTCCTCGTCAATATCCTGGAGAACCTGATCCGCCGCGCCTTGGCTGGTTCGATCATAGGCCGCATTGACAGCGGCAAGGATTTCTTCTTCCGGTACAAGAATGGTATTAATGCCTTCCCAGTGCAGAATCCTCTGGAGATCGTCCAATTGTTGAAAATATGACGGATCACCAAGGGCTATAAAGGCCTCCTGATGAGTGGCAACAGGCATCATCCTGAATTTTTTTAAAAAGCCTATAGAAACCTTATCCGTAAAAAAGGGGTCTGGAAACAGAGGCAGCTCCGGGCGAATTTCCAAACCGGATTGTTGTCCAATGGCCTGCAAAAGATCGTTTTCAGATATCTTCTTCTGTTGCAGAAGAATTTTTCCGACCGTTTTACCTTTCTCCGCCTGTAACGCAACGGCTTCCTGGACATCCTCCTCGGTCAAGCCGAAGGAGTCGACAAGTATGTGTTCAAGAGGCTTCATAGGGATTGCTCTTTTTCCGACCTATTTTTTCGACGCATTCGATGCATTCCGCTGGATTTTTCGCAGGTTTTCACGGGCAGTATTCAACAGCGCCTGATCCTCGGACGCGTGGTCCATC
>JBATKL010000777.1:0-2866 GCA_049669385.1 Candidatus Electrothrix sp.
AACACCCCCATAGGGGTAAGGGTTCCGTTGGGTGAGAGCAGTCGGATCTTCCAGCCCATATCCACCCGTAGTTGAGATGCCAGTTCCCGACCAAGGAAGATCAGGGGCAGACCGGAATCATCAGCCAGATCAATCAGCGTGCCGCTGACCATCTTGGATTCCAACGTGAGAACCTTGCCCGCAGTTGCAGGATCAATGCCGCGAATCGCTATCCCGGAGGAATGCTGGCCCGAGGTAATCAGGGCCTGACCGTAAATATTCGGGGTGGAGGCATGAACACCGTTTACCGCCTCAACATCCGCTTGCAGCTGTTGGGGATCAGCTATCCCGCTGCCCGGACGATGAATCATGACATGGGCGTTGATGCCGATAATCTGGTCCCGCAGGCCCTCGGTAAAACCGGTATAGACGGAGAGAACAACAATCAGAGCCATGACCCCGACAGCAACTCCGAGCACAGAGATAACCGAGATCAAGGAAATAAATTTTTGCTTGCGTTTGGCTCGCAAATAGCGGAAGCTGACAAAACGTTCAAAGGACATGGGCGAGTAGGTTCAAGATAAGTTCAAGGTAAAGGAGCTTGGATTGTTGTATTTTTTTTGTCTTATGTTCTTTTTCGCACTGAATCAGGCCTTCAGCTCAACCATTGCGGACAGGATACCGAGAATTTCGCTCAGTTCCTTGATTCCGTAATCATCAAGATCAATATGCACGTCCTGCCCTTCCAGTTTAAGAAATCTCCAGAGATTACCAGAGGTAATAACCCCGTAACTTTTATCAATGCTTTCGCCTTCCCGCTCGTTGAAAATCCCGGCTGCAATCATCTCGGCGATACATTGGCCCAGCCCGCTCATAATATTTTCGTTTTTCGCTTGGACAATCATCACGATAGGCGAGCGAACATACAGCTGTTCTGATGAACGGCTGAGAAGAAAATCACAAAAACCGTTCAGATCCTTGTCTCGATCAACAGTCAGCTCAACCCCGGAAAAAAGACTCAGGTCTCCCTTATGCTGTTTTTTTATCTCAACCAAAATTGGAGCGATAATAAGCGAACGGGCCTTTTCTGTATTGATCGCGGCTGCCAGCGAAACATTTTCCCTAAGCGTTTCAAGAAGGTGCGAACTTGCCTCTTTCTTGGGAAGATCGGCAAACAAGCCCGTTGTCTCGCGCAGCTTAACCTGAAAAACCTCTTGTACCTTTTTTACGGTAAAGTCGCTATAGGGCATGACTCCTCGTTTTCAGAAATTCAACATCATATTCAATCATCGCAGAGCGGCTATTTCCTCTTCACTCAAATCTGTCATTGCCGCGATGCTCTGGACATCCAACCCACCAGCTGTAAGAAGTTTACGGGCAATCTGTACGGCTTTTTTCTTTTCTCCTTTGTGAACTCCTTCCTCAAACTTCGTCTGCTGAAGTTCCTCCTGATTATACTCCTCAATCATTCTGGCCCTCTCCTCCGGCGACAGCTGGTCCCGCCGAATGGATTCAAACAGTTTCTGAATGATTCCTTTAGGATACTGGCTCTCATCCACTTCTTCATCAAGGGTGTCGTTGATAGCACGCAACCATTTCCGGTACGGCTCAGGAGTACTTTCTGTAACGTACTTCGGGCAGAGGTAAATCACCTTGTGGGGAATCTCCAAAAGAGGTTTCCCCGCCAAATTGTGCGGATCAAAATCAGTCACAGCAATATCGCACTGGTGACGGTCGCCCGAGGTGAGGACAACTAAGGTGTACACGGTTAGCGGCGGACGGTAATTTCTGGAGTTTGCTACCTGTTCCAACAGGGCTGCACAGTGGTAATAGAGAAAGCGATCATAGTGGTCGTTCGATCGGGCATGCTGAATATCAACAACAAGCCGATGCTCAGTGTCTTCGGCAAAAAGGTCGAAGCGAGGCTTCACGTAACCGATGGGCGGATCAAATTCTTTTTCCGTCTCCACATGGTCAATGCTGACAGGCTGTCCGATCATATCCTGAGTAAAGGCAGAAAAAATTTCTGGATCGCAAAAAGCCTTTTTAAAAACAACTCCGTATTTCAGGGACGCTACTTTTTTCATTACTGTTTACCTGGTTCTATAAATCTAGTAAATGCTATCATGCTTACCGATATCAAGCAGGACAAGGAGTTCAGTATCAGTACCTTGTTCCAGCGAAAACACAATCTGGCAGTCGTAACCGCAACTGCATGCCCGTAGTCCTTCCAAGGTCCCGCTCAGTTTAAGTGTATTCAGTGATGATGAAAAAATATCCTCCTGCATCTGTTCAAGAGTAATCTCAACGCTTCTTTGCAGTTTTTTATCGCGGCGGACAAATTTTCTGAAGGCCCGTTTGAACTTCGTTGTTACAATCAGTTCTCGTTTCATTCCTGCTCATCCAGATATTCTCGAAGTTCTGTAATCGCATTCTGTGCTGATTGGGGCTTGAGTTTTCCTTGACGGAACATCGTCAAAGATTCCTGGGCATCTCTAGCAATTTCGTGCCGCACAGCTTCAGTTTCCCATTTATCCATCAGGTTGCTCAGGATCCCCGTTGTTTTGGTGAAAATTGTCTCACGGTATCAACCACCTGTTCAAATGTCATAGCCATTGTTGTTCCTCCTATATAACCCCTTGCGCATTCTTCCTTCCCACCGCACTTCTTTCTACAATACTCCATTCCGGGTGTTGTTCATCTTCTCCGGGATCTGTTTCCTGACCGACAATATTCTCTTCTATGATCTCGCCACCTTTGCGCAAGCCCTTTTCCTTATGCTTAAACCCAAAGGCCCGTAGCATTTCTATGGAATGGGTGGCAAGAATAATGGTGATCCCTGGATGTTCCTGAGCAAACTCCCGCAACTGTTTCATCAGTCGCTTCT
>JBATKL010000778.1:0-2026 GCA_049669385.1 Candidatus Electrothrix sp.
TTTACCTCAGAGTACGGCCTGATCGGATAGCCCTGTTTCGCTTTTTACTGGAGGGCTATGATGGCCTGGCCGTCCTCTCTACAATGGATGCCAAACAGGGGCTGGTTAGGCTGATTGTGCCGGAGTCTAGGTATGCGGAGCTGTGGCTGCTACTGCTTGCCATTTGTGAAGATTTGTGCCCGTCGGCATAAGGGGTTTCTTCTCTACTTATTACCGTAGCATTCGATGTGTAGCTGCTTTTTTCTTGACGAGATGCTGTGCATGTATTTTAATCCCTAAACACTTTTTTTGAAGTGTTGTTCGCAACTCAATATACCCCAGCAGCCGAACGTTGTGCCGGAAATTGGTCCTTGAACAAGGCGTGCTGTTGCGGTTGGTTTGGTTTTAATCGCATGTTGTATTAACTTATTTTAAATTTAGGAGAGAAACAATGAAGTCATCTGTAATTTGCCTTGTTGCTGCGTCTGTATTGTTTGCCGGATCTGCTTTTGCAAGCGAAGAATTGGCAACAACAAATAATTGTATGGGCTGTCATAAAATGGACGCCCCGGCCATGGGTCCCAGCATGAAACTGATTGCAGAGACAAATGCAGGTGGTGATGTTGCAGCCCTTGCAGCTTTCATCAAAGCTGGTGGCAAAAGCGCAAACGCAGAAACATACAAGGCCGCTATGCCTATGCCTCCGCAGGCAAAGGTAACCGACGCTGATGCGAAAGCAATGGCTGAATGGATCATGACTCTGGCAAAGTAATTCTGCCTCTGCGCATGAATCTCTTTACTTGTGATGTGTTGAATACATAGTAAAGAGGCATCGGGGGCAGGCATTCGCCTGCCCTTGATTAATTTTTTCATTTTCTTCAGTTTTTTCAGTTGTAACAATACCTTCAGCTCATCTTCTTCTTAAGGTTTTCCTTTATCAGAGCCCCTCCTGGGCGATGTGTCACTTAATAGACGAATTCAGGTATTTCAAAAAGGTATTTCAAAACAATTTGCACACATTCCCTAGGCCTTGCCTGCATGATGAAATGGGGACCCGGAATTTCGGTTACCTCAATCTGTGGGACAATGCGCCTGAATTCCTCAGCATGGGAGCTGGAGATCAGCCTGTCATTACCTGCCCGGATATAGGCGCAGGGGACATCAAGTTCCTGAGCCTCGACACCAGCTTGCAGGGCTGCCATCTCGCGCACCCGCGTGGCAAGCACTGGACGCTGCACCTTTCTCAACGCAGTCTTAAACAGCGTAATGATTTTAATGGTTTTGTTTGACGTATTTGACGACCCTCGTTCAAAAAGGAGTCGGCTAAGAAAAAAGACTGGGAGAGGGATTTTCATGAGCAGGGCCATAAGAGGAGGGGGCATCATCCAGAGAAGTCCCTTGGGCGGGCTGAGAAAGGTTGCCACGAAAATCACCACCTTGATTTGGTTTGGCTGCTCAGCAGCCAGCGCATAACCGATGGGACCTGAAAAGGACTCTGCCACCAGAATGATCTCTTCCTCGGCAGGCAGTCTGCAACGCACGAAGTCGATCAGCTGCTTGTAGCTGAGCTTCTGGTCACAGGGGTAAGAGAACGCCTGAACAGGAATTTCTCCCGGAATTTCTGAAAGGTGTTTCGTGAGTTCTTGGACGAAAGGCCTAAAGAGGACTCCGGTGCCGTCCATTCCGGGAAGTAAAATTATTTGCATATTCGCTCCTACCGCACTGCAATCACCTGAAGAAACTTCTCTTTCCAGAGGCAGAGGAAACCCTGCGCCCCTTCCTTGTTCAAGGCATCTTCGGTGCAGCCAAGATGAAGGGTCATCACGTTGTTATAGGTGGACATCGTGAAAAGAAGACATCCGCCAGTAACGGTCGGGGCCAGCAGGGAGTAGCCCTCAGCCTGTGTATGACCAAAATTACCTGCCTGTTCAGGGATGATGCCGATATTGGTCATTGCCTGATTCTGACGGACAAGAGCGAGTATCTTTTCTTTGAGGTACAAGGAGCCTCGACGAATAAGGGCGTAGGGCAGGGCAGGGAGCAGCAT
>JBATKL010000779.1:0-2123 GCA_049669385.1 Candidatus Electrothrix sp.
CTCCATCCTGAGCGGCGGGAATCAACATCACTGTGTTTTTTAACAGAGACCGCAGCAAGGGGATATTGGTCCCGGCACTTCATAAGGGTATTTTCTTCCATGACAGCGGCAACAAAACAGCCGGTTACATTGTACCATATCATCTTGTTGCTTTTCCAGCTCGAAGAGATTTGAAAGTCTGCTGATGGTTAAAAAAGGCATCCTTCATATCCGGGTTGACACTTGCACAGAAAGTTATTCATAACGTTGCGACACTGTCTCTGGTTCGGCTATGATGACGGCACAATTTATCCAGCCAAATCGAACGGAGATCGCCTTATGTTTCCCCTCATACCTCAAGTGCCCGTCCCTGATAACGCAAACAATATTTTCGGGAATAAATTTTTTCGTCGTCTTGATTTAACAACTTTCGACCGACTGCAAATCGTTTACGAAGCGTATTGCGCTAAAATTTTTGGTCTATGGGGCACGATAACCTCATTATCGAGATATTACAATATTTCCAGGACGTTTATCTATGACACCTTGGCAGTTTTCGAGGAGGTTGTTGAACTTGCGCTCGGGCCGTCCGTTCAACCCGTCGATACCGATAATAAAAAAGAAGCTGTTGAAATTATGGCTTCTTTACGACTTGAGGGGAAATGCGGTATCGGATCTATCGTGACGATAATGAACCGTCTCGGACATCGTTTTTCCTCTCAAGGCACCGTCAGCACGTATTTAAATCATCTCGGCTCGCTCGTTCCCCCTGAGCTGAGGCTCGAAGACAAGAATTTGCGCCTTGTCTTTCTGAGCGATGAAATTTTTTCCGGCGGCATACCTGTTCTGATCACCGTCGATCCGATCAGTTCCGCGATTTTAAAAATCGAACTCGCCGAAAAACGACGTGCCGAAGAATGGAAGAAGCATTGGATCTGCCTTGAAAATAATGGATTTGAGGCGATTTATCTCGTTACCGATGAAGGCTCCGGGCTGTGCTCGGCTCACGATGAACTTTTTTCGGGTGTCATGAGGCAGCCAGATACCTTTCACGCTGTTGCATATCGTCTCGGAAGTTGGCTGGAACGACTGGAGAAATCGGCTTACAAAGCTATTGCAGAGGAGTATAATCGCGAAGGAAAAATTGCTTCTGCACGAACGAAAAAGGTTATCCAAAAACGAACCGAACTGTATGAAAAAGCACGCGACAAAGCGTGGAAAGCTGTGGCGTTGCATGATAACTTTTTCTATCTGTATCGTTGCCTTATCAATGAATTGAATCCATTCTGCTACAATGGTCAGCTGCGAGATCGTCATCAGGCGGAAGGAAATATTCAGGCCGCTCTTGAGATGATTGAAGCTCTCGGCAATGATAAAATCAACAAAGCAGTCAATGGAATAAAAAATATCCTGCCGAATCTTCTTAATTATTTCGATATAGCTCGCGAGGTCAGGGAAGAACTCGAAAAACTGCCGATCAATCATGACGCGCTATCTGCGCTCTGTTCGGCATGGCAGCATCATAAGGCCGTGATCAAAGCAAAAAAGGCGGATCGCCGTAAGAGATGCGCGGATAGAGAACGGAGACATCTTGAATTCGCCGAAGGGTATCTTCAGGAAGATTTCGAAATTATCAAAGAGCGGGTATACAATAGGTTAGACACAATTGTGCAAAGTTCGGCCATGGTCGAATGTATCAACTCGGTCATTCGTCCATATCTGAATACCTCACGAGGACAGGTGAATCAGAGTACCCTGAATTTGATCGCATTTTATCATAATCACAGGCGGTACCGTGCGGGAAAAAGATCCGAGAAAACGCCGATGGAGATTTTGACGGGCAAAAAGCAGGAAAAAGATTGGACGGAGCTGCTATTTGACCTGATTGAGGAAAAAGACCCTCTATTCCTCTCGGCAGTGGTCTGAAATTATACCTTAACGGTTCCTGATTTCCCATTAATAATCCGCTAACCGGCGCTATGAAAGCGATAGCGGTGATATGTATAGGTGCGCCTGTGCCGTGCTGTATTAAAAAAAAGTGTCAACTACTTTTGGGGGCATATGAAGCATGCCTAAAATATTATACTTTATTTGGAAATACCGATAAAAATCAACTCTTGTTCGTGGGAGTACTATGGAATCTG
>JBATKL010000780.1:0-1896 GCA_049669385.1 Candidatus Electrothrix sp.
CCGCTCAGCAGTTGCCGTTACTGTCAATGCCGGATTGACCTTATTGTATTGGCGGGTCGGGGCTCGAATAAATAAAGAAATTCTTGCTGGAAAACGTGCAGATTACGGCAAAGAGATTGTCTCGACACTGTCACGACAATTGGTTACTGCATATGGGCAGGGATTTTCCAATAAAAACCTACGCCATATGATGCGGTTCGCCCAGAGCTTTCCTGACCAACAGATTGTCTCTACACTGTCGAGACAATTGAGCTGGTCTCATTTTAAGGAGATCATTTATCTGCACCAACCATTGCAGAAAGAGTTTTACGCTGAAATGTGCCGCGTAGAAAAATGGAGTGTTCGTATGCTTCGGCAGAAGATTAACGGGATGCTCTATGAACGCACGGCTCTGTCAAAGAAGCCGGACGAGTTGATTCAGCACGAACTCCGCCAGCTGCGCGAGGAAGATCGTCTCTCACCTGATCTGGTTTTTCGTGACCCCTATTTTCTTGATTTCCTCGGGCTGAAAGATCGGTACCTGGAAAAAGACCTAGAAGACGCCATCCTCCGGGAACTTGAACAGTTTTTGCTGGAACTGGGCAGTGGATTCGCTTTTATGGCCCGGCAAAAACGCATTCAGCTGGACAACGACGATTATTACATTGACCTGCTCTTTTATCATCGGGGATTGAACCGGCTGATTGCCATTGATCTCAAGTTGGGTGATTTCAAAGCGGAGTACAAGGGACAGATGGAGTTGTACCTTCGTTGGTTGAACAAGTACGAACGCCGCCCGCAGGAAAATGAACCGTTGGGTATCATTCTGTGCGCAGGAAAAAAACAGGAGCTTGTCGAGCTGCTGGAGCTGGGGCAGTCTGGAATTCATGTTGCTGAGTACCTGACTGAGCTGCCGCCGCGTGAGCTTTTGGAGCAGAAGCTGCACAGTGTGATGGTATCGGCAAAGGAGCGGATGAGTATCTTGCCTGAGCAGGTAGGTATTGAGGATAAGGATTATTAATCAATCGTGCGTTGTAGGGACAGACCTGTGTGTCTGCCCGAAAATTTTGCATTCGGTAGGGGCACGGCGCGCCGTGCCCTTACGGCACCCTGCGAACACGACAAGATCATGGCGTGAATTCCACCCCGCGATACATCACGGGGCTCTAATCGGATGTCCCTTCGGGACAGGGCAGCAAATATGATGAATGGATTGTGTGGCGTAGGTGGTAAGTTGGTTAAAATCGTGCAAGATGACGGTGTGTCCCTTCGGAATCAAGAGGATGAAAAGTTGTCCTGGGAAGAGACCTATAAAGCCATGTCCAAGGAGCAGGAGGATTGGGGTGATTTTGAGATAGTTTTGACGGAAGGCTTGGAGGAGGTGCGTTATGGGTGATGAGTGGAGAGAGTTGTCACTCGGGGAATTCGTCACTTTGCAGAGAGGGCATGATCTTCCAACGCCACGTCGTATAAAAGGAAACATCCCTATTTTAGGATCGTTTGGAATCACGGGTTGGCACAACGAGGCAAAGGCCGAAGGACCTGGGGTGACGGTTGGTCGAAGTGGAGCTTCTTTTGGTGTTGTTTCATACTCGCCGGTCAACTACTGGCCTCTAAACACTGCTTTATACGTTAGGGATTTTCATGGAAATGATCCAAAATTTTCGTTCTACTTTCTGAAGTCACTCGACTTTAAACGCTATAACTCAGGGAGTGCGCAACCTTCGCTAAATCGAAACCACATTCATCCTATACCAATAGTAATCCCTCCCCTCCCCGAACAAAAAGCCATAGCACACATCCTCGGCAGCCTAGACGATAAAATCGAGATCAACCGCCAGATGAACGCCACCCTGGAAGCAATGGCCCAGGCTCTGTTCAAAAGCTGGTTTGTTGATTTTGACCCGGTCATCGACA